>CAZNNV010000061.1:0-1841 GCA_964574515.1 uncultured Candidatus Saccharibacteria bacterium | reverse complement strand
CGAATTGATGCACTGAGGACGGATTGCCGTATATCTCGGAAAAATACGGCCGCATCGCCTCAAAAACCTCCGGATCAACCGGGGTAGTCGCGCCATTATCTAAATAAATTTTTGTTTTATTTTTTTCCATAAATGATGTTTTTAACTCTAATATTTTAACAAAAAAGACCCTCGCCGGTCAAATCCGCGCCTTGGTAACATTTTTTCACGATCGTGAAAAAATGTTACCAAATCTATAAACCAAAAAATTGCCTTAGCTCCTCTTCTCGGCGCCGTTCAAAAGACCGGGTCAAAAATATCTCCAAATATTCATTAATATTAAAAAAATCACCCAATAAGCTTAATTCTTTTTCGCATTTATACGGCGTGACAAAAACGCTTTTTTGTAGAGAATAAAATCCCAAACTTTTCATTAATCGCCTCGCCTTGTCCCGCGACCCCCGCTGGTTTTCCGGAATGTCGAAAATCACCACCCGCCAGCTGCCATCCCAGCCACGATTAGCAAAAGACAATTCTTTTAATTGATAAATTTTTACTTTTTTTATTCCGCTGGGCGTTAATTCATAATAAACCTGCCCGCCTTTTTCTTTCTTTTTTATCAAGCCCTGCTGGCACGAACGCCTGGTCGCCTGGTTCAGATAACGCCGGCTGCCGTGGTGATCTAAGCCGGACAAACGATCCATTTTAGCGTAAAGGCTTTCACGGGAGAAGGCGATTGATCCAGCTTCCAATATTTTCCCCATCGTCAGGAATAAATTTTTTATTGTTTCTTTTTGATCCATATAAAATATCACTGCCCTCTCGGTAACATTTTTTCACGATCGTGTAAAAATGTTACCAACTATTTTATCATATAACAATTTAAATAAAAAGCAATAGTCCAAAAAAAATATAAAGAATAAATCCCCGCTATCGCCCAAGCGCAAAAAAACTTTATCCCCTGGCCTATCCCCTCTTATTTTTTAAAATTTAATCCCTTCTGTTAAAGGTCAGCACTGCCGCCGAAACTGTAATTATAGCAAAAAATATCAAGGCCAAAACATCAAAAAATACCGAATGCAGGGCAATTTTAGAGACAACCGCCTGACCTAACTGCGGATCCAATAAAACCTGCCGCATAGCGTCAACGCCATAAGTCAAAGGATTGGCTTCGGACAGCAACCGCATCCAATCAGGTGCGGTAGTCAAGGGGAAAAAAGCACCAGAAAGGAAAAACATCGGAAAAATCAGCACTTGCATAATGATACCGAAACTTTCGGTTGTTTTCATGAGAGAAGCGATAAACAGACCAATGCCGGAAATAGCAAAAGATAAAAGCAACATTAATAAAAATAACTGCAAGACCACCAGCACTTCCAGCTTAACGCCAATGAAGGGAGCTAAAATTAAAAGAATCAGCGCCTGAACAGAAGCAATGGTTACCGCGCCCAAAATTTTTCCAAAAACAATAGACAGGCGCGGCACCGGCGCCACCAAAATTTCACGCAAAAAACCGAATTCGCGGTCCCAAACCGTGGAAACAGTAGAAAAAAAAGCAATCCCCATCACATTCATCGCAATAATTCCCGGATACATAAATTGCAAAAAATCAATTTCCAAATTACCGCCAGCCAAGGATTGGCGCAAACCAGCGCCAAAAATCACCAAAAACATCAACGGCTGAAAAAAAGTGGAAACCAGCCGCGTTTTATCGCGCCAATAACGAATAATCTCCCGCCGCCAGATAGATTTAATTGCTAATATAAAATTGGCCATAATTATAAAATTATCTTCTAAAAGGCCGGCCGCTTCGCCTCATTAAATCTTTACCGGAAGCTTCTTCTTCGCGAATTTTTTTGCCG
>CAZNNV010000060.1:0-5036 GCA_964574515.1 uncultured Candidatus Saccharibacteria bacterium | reverse complement strand
TCGGTTTTTGCCGGATAAGGCAGTGGACTTAATTGATGAAGCGGCCGCGGCTTTGCGCATGGAAATTGACAGTATGCCAGCTGAACTGGATCAAATTAAGCGTAAAATTATGCAGCTGGAAATTGAGCGTCAGGCTTTGAAAAAAGAAAAATCAAAAGAGGCTAAAGCCCAGCTGCGGAAACTGGAAAAACATTTGGCAGATTTGAAAGAAGAAGGCAAGGAATTGGAATTGCGTTGGAAAAATGAGCATGATATTATCGTAAAAATCAGCGAAGCTAAGAAAAAAATTGATGGTTTAAAGCAGGAGGCTGATATTGCCGAACGGCAAGGTGAGCTGCAGAAAGTGGCGGAAATCAGATACGGCCGGATTCCGGAATTGGAAAAAAATATTAAAACGCATCAAAAGCGGCTGGTGGAAGTGCAAAAAAATAATCCGCTGCTCAAGGAAGAAATTGGCGAAGAGGATATTGCCAAGGTAGTGGCGCGTTGGACCGGCATCCCGGTCCGAAAAATGCTGGAAGGCGAAATGGAAAAATTATCGCGGATGGAAGACGAACTGCATCAGCGGGTGGTGGATCAGGAAGAAGCGATTAAAGCTGTGTCTAATGCCGTGCGGCGGGCGCGGGCGGGCATTTCTGAAGAAAAGCGGCCGCTGGGCTCTTTCCTATTTATGGGGCCAACCGGTGTCGGCAAGACCGAACTGGCAAAAGCGCTGGCTGCTTTTATGTTTAATGACGAAAACGCGATTGTCCGGCTGGATATGTCGGAATACACCGAGAAGCACACCGTGGCGCGGATGATTGGTTCGCCGCCGGGCTATGTCGGTTTTGAAGAAGGTGGACAATTAACTGAAGCCATCCGCCGCCGGCCATATAGTCTGGTGCTATTTGACGAGATAGAAAAAGCCAATCCGGAGATTTTTAATATCCTGCTTCAGATTTTGGACGACGGCCGCCTGACCGATGCCAAAGGCCGGGTGGTGAATTTTAAAAACACGGTGATTATTATGACTTCTAACATCGGCAATGAAATCGTCAAGCGTTACGTCTTGGGTTTTTCCGAAGAAGGCGACAAACAAGAACAGATGGAAATGAAAACCAAGGTCATGGAGAGCCTGCGGACGCGCTTTAAGCCGGAATTTTTAAACCGGATTGATGAGATTATTGTTTTTGATAGCTTAAGTAAGGAAAATTTAACGCAAATTGTGGATTTACAGCTGGCGGAAGTGCAGAGACGTTTGGCTGAAAAGAAAATTAGAATCAAGGTTTCATCAAAAGCCAAGAAATTTTTGGCGGACAAGGGCTATGACCCGAACTATGGCGCCCGGCCGCTCAAGCGCCTCATTCAGCAAAAAATTCTAGACGAAATCGCTAGAGGCATCGTCGCTGGCCAAATTAAATCCGGTGACACAGCACAAGTTGACGCGGACGAAAAAGGAATAAAGATAAAAGTTTAATTTAATTTTCATTTGATTTTTTATCCCCATGTCTATATTCGGGCACGGGGATTTATTGATATTTTGGCGGGATTTGGGTATGATGATAAAAGAAAGAAAATAACTTTTTATTGAATAGGGGTTATGTCTAAAAAAACTATTGGTTGGTTGTTGGTAATTTTTTTTATCGGCGGGGTGGCGGGGATGCTGGGCAGCCAGCTGTTTTTGCCGTGGCTGGCCGGTATCGCGCCTTTTGATAGAATAGATTGGATTGCGCGCTCAAAGGACGGGACGACAATTATTAATAAAACCGAACGGATTATTGCTGAGCGAAGCAGTGTGGATTTGGAAACTATCGGCCGGCTGCAAAATAGCGCAGTCGCGGTGCGCAGCCAGCGGGCGAATAAAATTTTAACCGAAGGTTCGGGATTTGTTTTAACTTCTGACGGCCTGATCGTCACCGCTGATATTTTAGTGCCGGAAAAAGCCGACAAGATTTCTATTTTTTGGAATAATAAGGAATACGCCGTAAAAATTATCAAACGTGATCAAATAAACGGTCTAATATTATTAAAAATAGAAGAAACAAGCTTGCCGGTGGCGGCTTTGGGCAGTAATAATTTAAAATTAGGGCAGGAAGTTTTTTCCGTTGGGGCGCGTATTTCTGATTTGGGTATTTTTTCATTATTTACTCATCGGGGATATTTGGCATCATTGGCGCCGGAATTAACTGTTGACTTTAAAGCTAGCCAGCTGTCTAATGGCAGTTTTATATCAGATATTAGCGGTAGTATTATTGGTTTGGATTTAATTGATACGGCCGGCGATATTATAATTATCGGGGCGGATAAAATCAGGGAGTTGTTGAAATAATATGATTCAAGGCGTGGTTATAAGCCAATTAAAAAGATATGACGATGAACGCGGCTGGCTGGCGGAATTTTGGCGCACCGATGAGAGCGGTTATCAGCCGAAAATGGGTTATGTGAGTTTTACAAAATTTGGTGTTGTCCGCGGACCGCATGAACACATCAAACAATCTGATTATTTTGTTTTTATTGGGCCGGGTAATTTTGAGTTGCATTTATGGGATCGGCGGGAAAATAGTGCCACCAAAGGTGAATATCAAAAAATACAGGTTGGCGAAAATAATCCGGCGAGCGTCATTGTCCCGCCGGGTGTGGTGCATGGTTATAAATCAATTTCTGCCGTTGGTTCTTATTCTATTAATTTAGCGGATGAACTTTGGCGTGGTGAAGGGAAAAAAAGGGAAGTTGATGAGGTGCGGTGGGAGAAAAAAGAAAATTCTGAATATAAAATAATTTAATCTACAATTTATAATTGATGACAAGAATAAATTTATGAAAATATTGATTACCGGTGGCGCCGGGTTTGTCGGGTCTAATTTAGTTGACGCTTTTATTGAAAAAGGAGACGAAGTTATTACTATTGATAATTTATCAACCGGCAAAAAAGAAAATATTAATCCGCAGGCAAAATTTTTCCAGCTGGATTTGCGTAATTTAGACGAAATCAGGCCTTTATTTGAAGGCGTGGATTATGTTTTTCATGAGGCGGCTTTGGCGCGGGTCCAGCCTTCCATTCAGGATCCGGTCACTTATAATGACCATAATGTTAATGGCACTTTGAATGTGCTGGTTGCGGCTAAAGACGCAGGAGTCAAAAAACTGATTTATGCCGCTTCTTCTTCCGCTTATGGCGATCAGAAAAAGATGCCTTTGACTGAAGATTTGCCGGCTAATCCCCTGAGCCCTTATGGGTTGCAAAAATATATCGGCGAAGAATATTGCCGGCTGTTCAGCCATGTCTATAAATTGCCGACTCTTTGTCTCAGGTATTTTAATGTCTTTGGCCCGCGCATGGTTCGGGAGGGCGCTTATGCTTCCGTGGTGGCGATTTTTACTTCACAAAGAAAGAATAATCAGCCGATGACAATCGTTGGCGACGGCGAACAGCTGCGCCCCTATACTTTTGTTAAAGACATTGTTCGGGCAAATATTTTAGCCGCCGAAAGCGATATTAACGATGGCCGGCCGATTAACGCCGGACAAAGTAATGAATATACTGTTAATCAAGTCGCCGAAATGGTTGGCGGCCCGACCGTCCATATTGAATCGCGCATTGAACCGCGCCGTAATTTGTGCAGTAATGTTTTGGCTAAGAAATTATTAGGCTGGGAACCGACTGTTAAATTAGAAGATTGGATTAAAGAATATAAGAAAGAAATAGGATTATGAAAATACTAATTACCGGCGGCGCCGGCTTTATCGGTTCGCACCTTTCTGAATATCTTTTAAATCAGGGCCAGCAAGTTATTTGTTTAGATAATTTCTTTACCGGTTCTAAAAAAAATGTCGCCCATCTTTTAAAAAATAAAAATTTTCAACTCGTTAAACATGATGTTGAAAAGCCATATTTTTTTAAAGTCGGCCAGATTTATAATTTAGCTTGTCCGGCGGCGCCGATTTGGTACCAAAAAGATCCGGTGAAAACTGCGCGCACTAATGTGCTTGGGGCGGCTAACGCGTTGAATTTAGCTAAAAAATTATCCTGTCCGGTTTTGCAAAGCTCAACTTCCGAAATTTACGGCGATCCCAAGGAACACCCACAAAAAGAAACTTATTGGGGCCATGTCAATCCTATTGGTCCGCGCAGCTGTTATGATGAAGGTAAACGCTGTGCGGAAACGCTTTTTTTTGACTATTGGCGCGAATATGGCGTTGACATAAAAGTGGTCAGAATCTTTAATACCTATGGTCCGCGGATGGCAGTTGATGATGGCCGCGTAGTTTCTAACTTTATTATTCAGGCATTGAAAGGCGAAGCTATAACGGTCTATGGCAGTGGCAATCAAACCAGAAGTTTTTGTTATGCCGATGATATGATTAACGCGCTTACAAAAATGATGGCCGCGAAAAAATTTACCGGGCCGGTCAATCTGGGCAATCCTAAAGAATTTACCGTAAAGGAACTGGCGGAGAAAGTTATTGCCCTGACCGGTTCAGCGAGCAAAATAATCTTTAAGCCTTTGCCGCAGGATGACCCTCAACAGCGCCAGCCGGATATCAGTTTGGCTAAAGAAAAGCTGGGCTGGCAGCCGGAGATTAATTTAGAGCAAGGCTTGATAAAAACTATAGAATATTTTAAGGAAATAATTTAAAGCTATGAAAATACTTATTACCGGCGGGGCCGGATTTATGGGTTCCAACATAATCCATTATTTATTGGAAAAATACCCGGATTATGAAATTATCAATCTGGATAAATTAACGTATGCTGGCAATTTGGATAACCTAAAGGACGTTGAAAAAAACCCGCAATATAAATTTATTAAAGGCGACATTGCTAAGTCCGATGATGTTAAAAAAGCCATTGGCAGCGGAGTAGATTTGATTATCAATTACGCGCCTACGGGCATGATACCTACCAAGGCGATTACCCCTTACGTTCCCATAACCGTTTCTGAAATTATTGAAGATGTACATAAAGCAAACGAGGCAGGCATAACCATCGTTCATCTTCATGCACGGGATAAAAACGGATTACCTACCCAAGATGCCGATACCTATGGAGAAATAAT
>CAZNNV010000059.1:0-5040 GCA_964574515.1 uncultured Candidatus Saccharibacteria bacterium | reverse complement strand
TTTCCGTCAAAACCAAAATTTCCTCCTGGCTCCAAAATGATGTTTCAATATCCAGCTGGGTAAATTCCGGCTGGCGGTCGCCGCGGGTGTCTTCATCGCGAAAACATCTGGCAATCTGAAAATATTTTTCATATCCGGCCACTTGCAATAATTGCTTATACTGCTGGGGCGATTGCGGCAAAGCATAGAAACTACCCGGTTGCAAACGAGACGGCACAATATAGTCACGGGCGCCTTCGGGCGTTGATTTGGTCAAAATTGGCGTTTCAATTTCCATAAAACCTTGTCCGCCCAAAAAATCACGGATGAATTTTATCACCCGGTAACGCAACGAAATATTCCGCCGCATCCTGGCGCCACGCAAATCCAAATAACGGTATTTCATCCGCAACTCCTCGCGTGTTTCGCTTTTTTTATCCGGCGAAACTGACGCGCCGACTTCAAACGGCGGCGTCTGCGCTTCACTTAAAACCACTAATCCAGTCGCCTCCATTTCCAAATGCCCAAACAGCAAATCCTTATTCACCATATTGTCCGGCCGTTCCTTAACAATGCCTTCAATTTCTACCACCCACTCACTCCGCAACTTCTGCGCCAAATCATGTACCTCTTTATTCGCCGGCAAAAAAACCACCTGGAGTAATCCAGACATATCGCGCAAATCAATAAAAATTAATTTGCCGTGGTCCCGCCGTGTATCCACCCACCCGGCTAATTTCACAGTTTGGCCGACATTTTTAGTTGTTTCCTGAATTAAAATTCTGTTCATGTTAACTATATTATCATAATTTATACCTTAAGCCAAGATATGGCTTTTCTTGCCCATTAACGGCTTTTATGCCAAAATATAAATAATGTTTTACCAGTCACCCAGGCCAAAAAATCATTTCTTTATCCGGCTGCTTTCCAGGCTGGATAGTTTTAGGTTGAGGTTATTTCGGCGCCGCCAGTCCGGGCCAACCAGTCGTTCCCGATGGAAAAGAACAAAAAAAATTATTCTTTGGTTGCTCGCAATTTTCTTCATCATCGGTGTGGCCAGCTTTTTATATATTGCTAAAGACCTGCCCAATCCTAAAGAACTCGAGGAGCGCCAAATCACCGAATCAACTAAAATTTACGACCGCACTGGCCAAGTGATTCTTTATGATATTCATGGCGAAGAAAAAAGGACAGTCATTGCTTTCAACGAAATTCCCGATTCAATCAAAAATGCGACTATCGCCGTGGAAGATGCTAACTTCTATCATCATTTTGGCCTTGATTTCAAAGGCATCGCCCGCGCTGTCTGGGGTGTTATCACCGGCAACCGGTCAGCCGGCGGCGGCTCTACCATCACTCAACAATTTATTAAAAAATCATTTTTTTCTGACAAACGGTCTTACATCAGAAAATTCAAGGAATGGATTCTAGCGCTGGAACTGGAAATAAAATATTCTAAAGACGAAATTCTCGGATTTTATTTAAACCAAATACCCTATGGTTCTAATGCCTATGGCATTGAAGCCGCGGCTCAGACTTTCTTCAACAAACCAGCCAAGGACCTAACATTAGCAGAAAGCGCCTTGTTGGTTTCTCTGCCTCAGGCGCCAACCTATTATTCCCCCTTTGGCTCGCATCCGGAAGAACTAAGAAACCGACAGGAGTATGTTTTAAATAGAATGACTGAACTGGGCTATATCAGCTCTAATGAAGCCGAAACGGCTAAGCAGGAAGAATTAAAATTCGTCTACCGGCCCAATGCGATCAAGGCACCGCATTTTGTCATGTATATTAAAGAATATCTGGAAGAAAAATATGGCGCTGACGCGGTGGAAAAAACCGGCCTAAAAGTTTATACCACCCTAGATTGGGACATGCAACAAGCGGCGGAAAAAATTATTAGCGATGGCGCCGCCAGCAATGAAAAAAAATACCGCGCCGGCAACGCGGCTTTGGTCGCTCTTGATCCTAAAACCGGCCAGATCCTAACCATGGTCGGCTCGCGCGATTATTTTGACATTGAACACGATGGTAATGTTAATGTGACTATTCGACCTCGCCAGCCTGGCTCATCTTTCAAGCCTTTTGCCTACGTCACTGCTTTCGCCAATGGCTATACGCCCGACACAATTCTTTTCGACTTAAAAACTGAATTTAATCCTAATTGTTCAGCCGATGCGAACAGCCAATATGACCAATACGGTATTGCCTGTTATAACCCAGGTAACTATGACGATAAATTCCGCGGGCCGGTGACCGCCCGCCAAGCGCTAGCCCAATCACTCAATATACCGGCTGTCCAGATGCTTTATCTGGCCGGCATTAATGACACCATCAAGACCGCCAAAGCGATGGGAATTAATTTAGCTAGCCAATATTATGGCTTATCGCTCGTCTTGGGCGGCGGTGAAGTCAAACTGCTAGAACAAACCGCGGCTTATGGCGTTTTCGCGGCTGAAGGCGTCAAACACGCCAAAACCGCTATTTTAAAAATTGAGAAAAGCAATGGTGAAATTTTAGAAGAATATAAAGATGAATCAGAAAAAGTCCTGGAGCCTCAATTAACACGCCTCATTTCTAATATCCTATCAGATAATAATGCGCGCGCGCCGGTTTTCGGCACCGCTTCACCACTCTATTTCCCCGAACGCCAAGTAGCGGCCAAAACTGGCACCACCGAGCAATATCGTGATGCTTGGACTATGGGCTATACCCCATCTCTAGTTGTCGGCCTCTGGGTTGGAAATAATAACAACACGCCTATGTCTAAAGCCGGCGCCGGCATTTCCGCCGCCGGGCCGCTTTGGCATAATTTTATTAAACAAGCCTATGAATTAAAATCAAAAAAAGATTGTCAGCCTAATGAGTTCTGCTTGCCGCCAGACCCGGAACAGTTCACTAAACCCCAACCGATTGTAGCTAATAAGGCTATTCTCAACGGTTCTTATATTAATACAACTATCGTAAAAATAAACAAAATTTCCGGCGCCTTGGCGACCGATGCCACACCGCCTGAACTTATTGCCGAAGTACCATACAAAGAAGTTCATAATATCTTATATTATTGCCGCAAAGACGACCCGCTGGGCAGCGCTCCGGGCAATCCGACTGATGACCCGCAATATTTTAATTGGGAAACCGCGGTGCAAGCCTGGGCCGCAGCCCAAGGTGATCAGCTCGGATTATCAAATCCGCCAATAAATGACAATACCGATAATCCCGCCAATCGACCAAAAATTAAAATTATCTCTCCGCTTTATAATCAAACCATCAATAAAGCTAAATTTGAAATCTCTGTTGAAGCCACCGCAGCATTAGGCGTTAAACAGGTTGATTACTTTTTAAATGAAGAATATCTCGGCACAACGGCTATAGCGCCTTATCAGCTGGCCGTTTCTTTGCCTGATAGTTTCTTGAATAAATCCGACATAACCCAAGCTGTCCTTAAAGCCCGCGTTTATGATAAAGCGCTTAGTCGCCAAGAAGATAATATATTAATTTTCATCGCGCCGGAGATAAAAAACAGAAAGAATTAAACACAATACGTCTCTTTAATAATAAAAAAATAAAACCGCCCCAAATCCTATTGCCGGGCGGTTTTATTTTTTATTCGCCAAAAAATTATTTAAGCGATAAATCTTATTTTTTCTATTTTCACGCTTTTAAATTCTTTTTTAAATAATTTCAGCAATAAAGTTTCTTTCATTTGCAGTTCATTAGCCCAAACAGAATTCAGACAGTCAACCGTTAAAATACTGCGCTCCAAGCTAAGCGGCTGGCACTTGCCTTTGAATGCCTGCCCAATAGCCGCGGCTATCGTTTCATCCCAGCCTTTCTTCAAACTGTTAAATTCAAACTCTTTTTTCAAGCCGAGATTACGCAGTTTGGCCGGTAAAAGTTTTTGAATGGCAATCAACATTTCAATTTCCTTTAATCGGCATAATCACATAAAGATACTTTTCGTTGCCTGTGCCTTTTAAAACCGCCGGCGCCGATTCAGAGCCTAGACCGATAAAGATTTTTTTATCTTCTATATTTTGCAAACCGTCCAAAAAATAACGGTAATTAAAACTGACGGTTAAATCCTTGCCTTTAGCCTCAATCGATAAAACTGACTTATTCTCTCCTAAATCCGAATCTTGAGAAATAACCTCCAATTTTGAATCCCGAAAAACAAACTGGACATCATTAATTTTACTGCTGAAAATACCAGCTAAACGTACCGTATTAACTAATTCATTCTTATCCACTGTTACTTGTAGAGCGTAATTATTGGGGATTATCTGTTGATAATCTGGGTATTGGCCTTCAACTAACCTAGAAACAAGCTGCCAATCGTCGCCGGCCAGCAAAATCTGGTTACCGCCTAAAATTAACTTTAATTGACCCTGCCTTTCTCCTAAAATCTTAATTAACTCCTGGACTGTCCTCTGTGGGACGATAAACGATTCATCGGCCTGATTTTTTTTATCAAAACCGGCTAAAATATATTCCGCTAAACGAAAACTATCAGTCGCCGCCAACTTTAAATTACCCTTATTAAATTTAAAAAGCACACCGGTTATTTCCGGCCGCAATTCCGAAACTGCCGCCATCGCCGCCACTTTATCTAAACCGTTCTTCAGCGCCACTCCATCAAATTCAGCAATCAATTCATCCTTAATATTCGGAATAATAGGAAAATCATCAGCCGGCAGGCCTTTAATCGTTGCCCGATAATTTTCACATTTAATCAATAAATTATTACCCTTAGCTTCAATCTCCACTTTTTTGCCGCTAGGCAAATTATTAACAAAGCCAGCCATAATTTTAGCAGGAACGGTTAATGCGCCGTCTTTTTCTGTTTTACCCGACACCCAAAGATTAATACCAATTTCTAAATTAGTGGCTGATATTTTCAACCGGCCACTATCAGTTTGCAGTAATAAATTATTCAGAATTGGCAGGGTTAGATTTCGGCCAACAATATTTTGCGCTAGATTTAAACTTTGTTTTAGATTTTCTTGTAGGCAAATAATCTTCATCTCTTTAATTTAATTAATTATATAATTAAATTTAATT
>CAZNNV010000058.1:0-5096 GCA_964574515.1 uncultured Candidatus Saccharibacteria bacterium | reverse complement strand
AAAATATATTTCTCATCGCCGAGGCGGACTTTGACATAATTTATTTTCTCCCCGACAGCCAGGGCCGTATTGGCAGGCAAAGTCCAGGGCGTGGTCGTCCAAACCAAAAAGAAATTGCCTTTCTCCCCTTTGATCGGAAATTTCAAATAGACCGACTGGTCTTCAACATCACGGTAAGCCCCAGGCTGATTAAGCTCGAAGTTGGACAGCGGCGTGCCGCAGCGCGGACAATAAGGCAAAACGCGAAAATCACTGTAAATTAAATTAGCATCATATAATTGCTTAAAAACCCACCAGACTGATTCGGTGTATTCCTTGTCCATAGTCGCGTAGGCATGGGAATAATCCGCCCAGCGGCCGACTCTTTTCAGCGTTACCTCCCAATCTTTAACACAGCGAAAAACCGACGCCTGGCAGACCTGGTTGAATTTAGCAATGCCCAGTTTTTCAATATCCCGTTTGTTCTTAATACCCAGTTCTTTTTCAATCAAGTTTTCGACAGGCAAACCATGGCAATCCCAGCCAACACGCCGCTCCACCCGATAGCCGCGCATGGTAAAATAGCGCAAGACCGCGTCCTTGATAGTGGTCGCCAGAATGTGGCCGTAGTGCGGCGGCCCGGAAGCAAAAGGCGGCCCATCATAAAAACTAAAAAAACGGCTCCCCTTGCGCTGGGCAATTGATTTCTTAAAGACCCTCTTTTTATCCCAAAATTTGAGGATTCTTTCTTCAATTTGCGGTAAATTCATGTTTTAAGCATAACAAAAAACTATTTATCAGTAAATCTTGACTAAATTATATGATTATGTTAAGGTTTTTTAAATTGAAGTCATTAAAATAGTTCCAATAAAACCCAAAAAGCAACAAGGAGGAAATTATGGAAATCGAAGTTAAGGCTGTTTACAGCCCGGACAAGAGAGCCATCGGGGCCAGCTTTATTGCAGGATCGGAGACACGTTCAGAAGAGTTTATCAAAAAATTCCCTCTGGCCTTATACCAAAAGGAGGCAACTCTCCATATCGGAGAGGGCAAAATCATTCTTGATAATCCCACTTACCCTGGCGCAACAAAAAAAGCCGAAATTATCCTGCCCCCGGAAAAATTCGAGGAAATCAGACAAGTCTTTTCCCAAACAGGACCGCTCAAGGGAAAAAAGATCAAAATTGATCAGGAAACTTATTCCATGACAGCCGGCTTTAGGCTTATCAGAGTTATTTAATCTTCCTCCCAACCCTTCTTCCTGCCGGACAACCGGCAGTATTTTTTTACAAAAAATTTCTTTCGGCCCAAATAAAAAAATCTCCGCTCTGCCCCCTTTCCGCGAAGATTTATTTGGGTTGACATCTCCTGATCGGAATTATTTTTAAAAATTCCGCCTGCCTGGTTTTTTCCACTTGGTCCCGGATACTCTCAGTCGAACCATCGGCCAAACATGTACTATTCCGACACGTTTTCGGACGATTTTCGTAGTCACGACATTTCCCGGTCTTAGAATCAAAAAGCAGGCAATCAAAAATTTTGATTTTTGAATCCGGCGCGCTTACCGACGCCCAAACTTCACTCCGTATTTTAAAAATATCGGGTATACTTCCTATACGGCAATAATTATACATAGGTATTTTCACCGGATCGCAGCACCAACTACAGCCCATCTCAAGGCAAGGAGCAACACTGTTCCTCTCCATCTTTATTCACCTCCTAAGAACTAAAAATGAAAAACCTTATTCCAAAGTTTAATGATAATGAGGCTGCTTGTCAATTCAGCGCCTTGACCGTTTTTTCACCCAAGCTCTTTCAATATAAACCTTCCGCCACCAGAAAAGCCCCAGCCAAAAGCCGCCGACCGCGCCCAGCGCTAATAACCCAATCCGCAACCAAGGCTGCAAAACAAAACCGTCATAAAAAATCACCAACTCCTCGCGGCTGGTCAGCCAATTTAAATAACAGATTTCAATCAGCGCATGAACGATAAAGCTCAAAAAAATGCCGAGAGCTGTCGCGTTTAACAAATAAACCACTTTTTTAAAATTGTTCGGTTTTCCTGGTGTATTAAAAAACATAATTTTTATTTTTATTAATTAAATTATTAATAGAATTTAAAAATAATTGGCAGCTGATTCTTTATCGCCTGCCAAAAACTCGCCCTCCAGAAATTCCCCCCGGCCATCTTTAAAGCACTCATAAATCCCGTATTGGAGATTTTTAATATTTTTTTTCGCCAGCGAAGCGGCTAAATCGGCCATCAAGGCGCTGCGCGAACCGCTGCGGCAAATAAAAACTACCTCTTTATCCCAATTAATTTCATCCAAACGCGAAACCAATTCGCCCATCGGGATCAGCTTGGATCCCTTGATGCGCATAAATTGATACTCATCCGGCTCGCGGACATCAATCAGTTCCACTGCCGCTTTCTTATTTCTCAGAATCTTTCTTAAATTTTCCGCCGATATATTTTCAACAGGCATATTTTTGTTTTTACCCATATACACATCCTTACATTCTTAAGTTTATAAGGATGTTTATTTAGCGGGAAGTTTGGAAATATTTATTGGTGCCGTTCCAGCCGGCAGTAGTGGCTTCAAAAACGCCGTTGCCGCCGCCCGGCGTGGGCGCAGAAATTCCCGGCAGCGTGACTGGTTCATCATCTTTTTCCAGATTAGCATAAAGCGCGCAATGAGCGCCACCTTCGGTCACCGCGTAGCGATAAAAAGCCTGGCTATCATTCCCGCTCCTCGGATCCCGGGGCGCTTGAGTTGCAAAATTGGCAAATTGCGGATATTTGACCACTAATTCACCAACCAAATCTGCAATATCATAATCCCCTGCGCCGGCATTAGGCAGATAACAGGACGAAGCTGACAGCCACTTCCCAATCTGTGTCAAATCCGCTTTCCGCTTCACATCCCGCGCCTTCTTCGTCGCCCCGCCCAGCGCCACCACAATAACCGTCGCCAAAATGCCAATAATCGCAATCACGACCAATATTTCAATTAAACTGAAACCTAAAATATTTTTTATTTTCATAATTCTTACACCTTCTCCGGTACATCAAAAAACAGTTTTTAAATTCTCCAATAACTTTTTAAATCCGGCTGTGTTAACCCAATAATTATTGGGTTTTTTCTTTAAAAATTTATTGATGTCTCTCCTTTGAGTTTTAAGTTTTCCCATCACTCGCCCTTCACCTAATAAAACATTTGAATAGTTGCCATCTAGAAAAGAAATGTAAGAAACATTCTTATTTTTTTCAGAAAGACTTAATAGTTCAATCAACTCTGAAATCTGTTTATCCTGTCCGCCTCCAGAAGTATTCAAATGTTTTGCTTCTAATAAATAAATTTTTTCTTTGTCCTTAATAATCAAATCCAACCTTTTATTTTGCTTATGCGTTTTGATATTAATATCTAAATTCTTCCTAGCGGCATCGAGGTTAAATATTTCCGAAAACCTAACGACACATTTTTCGCATTTGTTAAAATCATTCCAAGTATTAATTCTTTTAAACCCCGCTCTCTCTAAAAAATATAATAATTTATTTTCGCCACAGGTTCCCTTTTTCCTGGCAGAATTTGAATCTAAGATTGCTTGTATCCATTCTTCTGGAACACCCTCATTAAATATTCGATTTTTAAAATATCTCTTAGCTATCTCTTTTAGTAGACTAAGATCATTCTTAACAAATCCTAAAACATTATCACAAGCATTTATAAAACAAGAAAATTCAGAACAATTAGAAAATTCATTAAGTGAATTGGCTAAAAGCCTAAAATATTTGTCCACAACATCTTTTTTCTCTTTTTTATCTAATAGCATCCTAATGGTTATTAAATAATTCTTAATCTGCTTTGTATTATCGATGTATTTTTTAATATCTGGGTTCCTTTTTTCAAAAATATAAAAACCGTCTAGAGACGGCTCTGGATTTTCTTGAGATATTTTAAAATAAACTAGGTTGCTCAAAGGTGTATTCCTCATAATAAATATGATTTAAAAGTTTATAAGCTGTTTCAAAAGACATGCGTTTACGATTATTATCCCGAAAATTCGTCAAGAAAAAAGAAAAATACCGAATCCTATTTTTATTTAATTCTTTATTAAATTTCACGATCAGTTCTTCCTGTTTTTGAATTGAAATTTCTTTTTTAAGTATTAGGTGGGCCAAATTCCTAGAAGTATTTTTACCGATTAATCCCTTTATACCATATTGCCGGATGTCTTCTAATTGAATCTTTTTACCGTTTTTACTGTCTATTGCCCTCAAAAATAAAATATTTTTTTCTAAAGAATTTTTTAGCTCTTCCGAAACTTTAAAAAGTTTTTTATCTTTTATATCTTGCAAAGCCAACTCAATTTCATACTCTCCGGATTTTAAATAATCTTCTGTAAACCTAAAAACGCCTAAATCATTTTTAGTATTTTTTACTCTACTAATAAAATCTCCTCCGAATTGCCAATTATACCTTCTCTCAATAGTAAAAGATATTTTTTTATTTTGCGGGAAAACAGTTGCCTCTATTTTATTTTGATTGCCGGACTTTTCTTTTTTTCTGAAATAAAAAGAAATAACATTATAAGTCGTATCATCAAAAACTTGCTCGGAAAAAATATTTAATTTTACTATTTCAAATTTATCAAAAAATAAATTCCTAATTTTTTTAGAATTCTCTGCACACAAAAAATTCAACGGAATAATTATTATCCCCTCCTCACAATTTAAAATTGAATTAATAGAAACTTGATATAAATCTTCAAAAATTGAATTTTTTCCAGAAAAGAACTTACTCTTAGTTTCTGCCTCGGCTTTATTTTTGTGTAAATAGGGTGGATTTGTACAAATAAATTTGTACCCTTGGGGTTGATTTATTGAATCATTATAAAAAATTCTTTTATCATCAACGTATTTTTTATCACAATCAAAACCTATAATTTTTTTACAGTTATTTTTCCTTGACCATTCCGTTAAATCACCGCCACCGGCAAAAGGATCAACAACTTCTTTGCCCGCCACAAACCTTTCTAAACCCTGTAAGATATAGTCAGAATTAGTAGTAAAAAATTGTCCCAATTGTTTTTTCATAGTTATTTATATTATAATC
>CAZNNV010000057.1:0-5109 GCA_964574515.1 uncultured Candidatus Saccharibacteria bacterium | reverse complement strand
AAAAATAATATTTTAAATAAATTATTATGAATAAATATAATTTTATTATCTTAGAGAAATAGCACGTGATGTTAAAAACCTTTTAAAAAACCCACCTGTGGATAACTTTTAGCAACCTTGATAAAAGCTCTATAAGAAGTGAGCATTAGAGAGATTATACTCGGTTCTTTTATTCTTATTTTAACTCTTCCCTTCCTATTGTCAATCAGAATAATCCACAGAAAAGAAAAAGAAATATTATTTGTATTTATATTAAAATAAATATATTTCTTTTAAAATTATAATTCTACCCCTATCTTTAGCTCGTCGGTATCTATTTATACCTTTTATAAGACCCTTTTATGGCCTAAGGCCAAAAAGACCTCTTTGAGGCTGTTTTAGCGCCTTCGGAGGCCTATGAGGGTGCTACCCTAGGTACCCCCAAAAGGCGTTTGAAGGCGATTTTATCCCAGTCGCCATCAATGATATTTTTTTAATAACGCCTCCCCTATTTTAAAAATAAAAAATTTAAAAATAAAAAAATTCCCGTTTTTAAAAACAGAAATTTTTTTAGAAACATTTTAAAATTCTAGAAATATTTTTTATAAATAATTCATTGGATTTAATGTGCCGCCAATGGGGACTGCACCATACCATTTGCTTTGGATGGAAAAGGTATCAGAAGCAAAGACCGTGAAATGCAGATGTGAGCCGGTGGAATAGCCGGTTGAGCCCATATAGCCGATAATATCGCCTATCTTTACTTTTTGTCCGACAGAAACAGATTGGGCTGAAAGATGGGCGTAAAGAGTTGTCAGACCATTGCCATGGTTGATGGTAATCCACTTACCGTAAGAGTATTTACCATCGTTGCCCACGCCAGAAATTGTGCCGTTATAAGCCGCTTTGATTGGGTCGCCGATGTCGCCATCAATGTCAATGCCATTATGGAAACCGCCTTTGCTGTCATTACAGAGCGGATAACTCCTTCTGGCGAAACTCGTTAGCAGACAGCCATAAGATTGTGTGATGGAATTTTTAATTGGCCACAAAAAGACACCTTTGCCGGCTGAAATTAATCCCGGATTTATTTCAGCTTGTAGCTTCAGTTCCGCTTCATATATTTCTTGTTCAACCTGCTTTTGCTGTTTTTCGAGACTAGTCAGCATTGACTGGTATTGCTTTTCTTGATTTTTTGTCGTGCTTAAGAGGTCGCTTTTTTCTTCGGCTTGGCTATCTAGCGCGACGCTTTGGCCGTTCAGTTGTTTTTTTAGCGCCTCCAGCGATGTTTTTTGTGCCTCCTGGTCTGCCTTCTGTTTTTCTAATTCTTGTTTAAGGGTTTTAATGGAGCTTAATTTATTTTGCACGTTTGTTTGCAGATTTTGGATATACTGGATTTGGTTCAAGAAATCAGAAAAATTACTGTTTTTTAAAACTATCTCGAAGGGGCTTTCCTGGTCAAATTCATGGATTGCCCTAATTATTTCTCCTAGATCGCCAATGTGTTTATTAATAGATATCTCCTGGGTTTGGATATCTGATGCTAGCCCGCCAATTATTAAGTTGGTTTGTGAAATTTGGGTTTGTGTTAATTTGATTTGGCTTTCTAAATAAGCGATTTGGCTTTCAAGTTTGGCAATTTGATTTTTCAGGGTGGTTGCTTGGCCTTTAGTCGCAGTTATGGCGCTTTTAGCCTGGGCAATCTGTTTTTGTAGTTCCTGGATTTGGGTTTGTTTTTGATTTATTTGGTTCTGGAGGTCAGATGCCAAATCAGCCCAAGAAAAAAGAGGGGTTATTAATAAAATGGTTATTAAAAATACAGAAAGCCGGATTTTTAGCATCAAGTCTTTTTTAATTACTATAATAAGTTAAAGCTAGTCAAAATAAATTTATCGCTTTTTCTATTCTTTTTAAACTTTCATTTTTACCTAATATTTCCGTGATTTCAAAAGGCGGCGGGGAATTTTTTTGGCCTGATAGCGCCACCCGCAGCGGCCACAACAGCTTTCCCCTATTTTTCATTTTTTCTGCTTCCGCCAGCAGCTCGAATTTTAAATTTTCCAGCGTGAAACTTTCTGATGGAATATCAGAAAGTATTTTTTGGGAAATTTCTAACGATTTTTTAATTTCTTCAGCAGTCATTTCTTTCCAACGCAGCAGAATTTTATCATAAGCTGATAGCTCAAAAAAGAATTTTATACTCTCCCCTATTTGTGATAAATTTTTACTGCGCTCTTTTTCCAGATTTAATATTTTGATAATTTGTTTACTGGTGAAATTATCAGTTGTCGGCAAATATGGCTGCATTTTTTCCATCAAATCTTTTTTATTATACCAATCCAGTTTTTCAAGATTAAAAATCGCGCCGGCCTTATGGACTTTATCCAGCCGGAAATCTTTTAATAATTCTTCCATTGAATAAATTTCTTTTTCTGTGCCCGGATTCCAGCCTAAAAAGGCCAGATAATTAACCATGGCTTCCGGCAGATAACCTTTTTTTATATAATCTTCCACCGCCACATCGCCGGTCCGTTTGCTCATTTTTGTTTTATCGGGATTAAGAATTAGCGGGAAATGAGCCCACTCAGGCACTTCCCAGCCAAAATATTCATAAAGTAAGATATGTTTAGGCGTGGACGGGAGCCATTCTTCAGTTCGTGTCACATGCGATATTTCCATTAGGTGGTCATCAACCACCACGGCTAAATGATAGGTCGGATAGCCGTCTGATTTGATTAAGACCTGATCGTCTAATTCTTCAGATTTATATAAGACCTTGCCGCGCACTAAATCATTAATTTCAATAATCCGGCCAGCTGGAATTTTCATGCGAATAACATATGGTTTGCCATCGGCTATTTTTTGTGCGATTTCTTCTTTTGATAATTGGAGGCAGCGCCGATCATATTTGGCCGCTTGTTTTTTGGCCATTTGTCCGGCGCGCATTTCTTCCAATGTTTTTTCATCGCAAAAACAATGATAGGCCAAATCTTTTTCAATTAAAACTTGCGCGTATTTTTTATATATATCCAGCCTTTGGGACTGGATATATGGCCCAAACTGGCCGCCAATATCCAGGCCTTCATCGTGCTTGATGCCTAGCCATTTTAGGCCGTTAAAAATTGCCTCCTTCGCGCCCTCAACATATCTTTTAACATCCGTGTCTTCTATTCGGACAATAAATTGTCCGCCGTGCTGCTTAGCAAAGAGATAAGAAAAAAGCGCCGTTCTTAAATTACCCAGGTGCATGTAGCCAGTTGGGCTGGGCGCGGTTCGGGTACGGATTGTTTTATTGTCTTTTTCCATTATTTTTTAGTATTTTGCAATTTCCAATATTTCTTTAGCAATACGTTCGTTGGCGTCAACGCGGTAAAATGCCTTGGCATTATCCCCCATTTTTTTCAGTAAATTCTTATCTTGTAATAAAGTGCCAACCCGATTAACAAATAGGTGCGGCGTTAAATTGGTTTGTTCAATAATTTCTGAAGCGCCATATTCGGAATATTCCAACGCGTTTTGGCGCTGATGGTCACGAGCTGATTCCGGCAGAGGCACAATAATACTGGGTTTGCCTAAAGCGGCAATTTCCGCGATGCTGTTGGCGCCGGCGCGCGAAATAATCAAATCACTGGCGGCAAAAGCCAGCCGTTCCTGGTTTTCATCCAAAAAAGGAATTAAGAAATAATTATCCGGCATTTCATTGGCCATCATTTGTTTAATCGGTTCTAAATTAGTTTGGCCGCACTGATGGATGATGTTGCATATAGTTAAAAGCGAAGGCAGAGCGGCAAAGACAACATCATTTAGGGCTTGCGCTCCCTGGCTGCCGCCCCAAATTAAAATTACCGGTTTTTGTCCGCTCGGATTAAACATTTTTAACCCTTCTTCTCTTGAGCCGGTTAAAATTTCGTGCCTCACCGGATTACCGGTCAGGGCAACTTTTTTTTCCGGGAAAAATTTAAGAGTCGACTTAAAAGAAATAGCGATTCTTTTGCTGAGTTTGGCGGAAATTTTATTAGCTAGTCCCGGAATAGAATCTGATTCGTGGGTTAAAATTGGTATACGAAATATCCAGGCCGCTAGAACCACCGGCACGCTGCCATAGCCGCCTTTGCTTAAAAGAGCATTGGGCATAAATGAAAAAAGATACCAAAGCGATTGGAAAAAACCGACTGGAAATTTAAAAATATCAACAAAATTTTTAACTGAACCATAGCGGCGGAATTTGCCGCTCATTATTTTTTTATGCGGTATGCCTTCTATTGCCAAGGCTTCTTCGCCAATGGTTGATGGGCCAATAAAAATAAATTCTGTTTCCGCTTGTGTTTTTTTTATTTCTCTAGCTACGGCAATGAGCGGGAAAAAGTGTCCGCCCGAACCGCCGCCGGTCAATGCAATTCTCATGGATAGATTTAAGAATATAGATTTAAGATTTAAGAATTTTATGATTTTTATTCTTAATTCATAAATCTTAATTCAGTTTTTACTGTATTTTGATATATTTAATAATATTCCCATGCCTGCGAGGCAAGCCGTTAGTGATGAACCGCCGAGGGATATGAAAGGCAGGGTGATGCCGGTTAAGGGAAGCAAACCGGAAATGGCCGCCGTGTTAATTAATGCCTGTATGGCAATCCATGATATAATGCCGCTAGCCAAATAACGGGCGAAATTATCCGGCGCCAGCCGAGCAATTCGAAAACCGCGAAAGATTAAAATGCCAAATAAAATTAAGAGCAATAAAATACCAAAAAATCCTAATTCTTCGCCGATGACCGCTAGGATTGAATCGGTTGACGGTTCGGGCAGATATTTGAATTTTTGCACGCTTTGGCCTAAGCCGCGGCCGAAGAATCCTCCTGAACCAATAGCCAGCAGCGCCTGATTAAGCTGATAGCCAATTCCTTTCGGATCTGTTCCCGGATGTAAAAAAACTGTAACCCTGTTCAGGGCGTGGGGAAAAATTTTAGTTAATATATAAATTAATATGCCGCCGCCGCCTAAGATAATCGGAAAATAAAGAAGTCGGGCGCCGGCTAAAAAATACATTGTCATGCCAATTAAAGAGATAACACCTAGTGTGCCGATATCCGGTTGAAACAACAGCAATACCGCTAAAACACCAATTAA
>CAZNNV010000056.1:4647-5146 GCA_964574515.1 uncultured Candidatus Saccharibacteria bacterium | reverse complement strand
AAAATTAAATAGTCGGCTTTGGGCATATTATTATGGATATTCTAGAATGTATAAAAACCAGGAGAAGCATTAGAAAATTCAATAAAAGAAAGATATCCGATAAAGTATTTATTGAATTAATAAATTTTGCCGCAATGGCGCCGAGCGGCTGTAATGCGCAGCCATGGCGTTTTATTGTAGTAAAAAATAAAACTACCATTAGTAAATTGAAAAAAGCCGTCATAAAAAATAATCCTAACCCGGTTTTTTATAATAAGTTTTGTACTTATCACGACGCGCCTTATTTGATTGCTGTTTGCGTTGATCTTAATAAGCGCTGGTATCATAGGGCCGATCCTACTGTTGTTGGCAAGATTGAAGATGTTTTTGACAACCCTGATTTTTTTAGCGCCGCAGCGGCGATACAGAATTTATTATTGGCGGCTAACGCATTTAAAATAGGAACCTGCTGGGGAAATACCAATTCTT
This sequence comes from uncultured Candidatus Saccharibacteria bacterium, assembly GCA_964574515.1. Taxonomy (GTDB): domain Bacteria; phylum Patescibacteriota; class Minisyncoccia; order Portnoybacterales; family GWB1-42-6; genus CAZNNV01. The sequence goes on along the minus strand of CAZNNV010000056.1, from coordinate 4,678 downwards.
GTTATCGGCGCGAGCAAGAGAAAATCCTTGG
>CAZNNV010000056.1:0-4637 GCA_964574515.1 uncultured Candidatus Saccharibacteria bacterium | reverse complement strand
GGCATCGAGCCGCCGTTATTTTTAGCGGCTATTATAGCAGTTGGATATTATGATATTGTTCCTGAAGTCCCTGTGCGGAAAAGCATGAAAGAAATAAGCAGTTTTATCTCGTAGCTGCAGTATATTTATTCAATGAATTCACTTTTTTTTTCAATGAACCATACAGAGATTTTTCCAGGAGGATTATTTCATCTAAAAATTCGATACAGTCAATTTTTTCTTTTCGTGAGATAAACTTCAATTTTCGCAAAGCCGTGTCGGGGAACATTCCAAAACTAAAATTATAATCAATTTTGTTATTTTTTAATATCCGCATATAATGGTCAAATTTTTCTTTCAGTTTAATGCTTATCTTTTCGGCCGCATTCATATCATCCTTGAATATTTTTTCAAATTTTAATATGCCGGTTAAAAAATTATTAAGATAAAAATATGGCTCGATCATTCTTATTAATAAATCTACCATAATTATATCGTCAATAGATCCTTTTTTGCCGGCCAAGCTGTCAGATATATCATCTTTAAATCTTTTCAGAGCTGTATGACCGAAATATATTTTTTTAAATATTTCTTTCTTTCCGTTTTCAATTTTTCTTCCATTGAAATACTCGCTGACGTTTAAATCCAGTGCTTCTAAAAATAATTTTTTAAAAGGCAGACTTAAGATATTTGTTTTTTTGATCTCTATTAATTGTAATGGCGGCCTCTCTTTGTAGACAAGCTCGCCGGATTCTTTTTCAACTTCGCGCGGGCCTTGCCAGTAATCAAGAAAAGCCTCTGGTGAAAGACTGAAAGAACGGTTAAAATTGGCCGATTTGACTACAAATGAATTTTTTGATTTACCGGCAAACAATACCGTGTTTATATGAGTTGCAAACCGGCCTTCTTTTACCGCCTGGGCGAAAATGTCGGAATCAAATATTAATTTATATGGGATGTAATGAGGGCTGCCGATAATAATAAGCACTTTGTCTTTGGGTGTTTTTTCAATATAAGAGAGGGCTGATTGTTCGTTTTTAAACTCAACAATTTGATAGTCTATTTTTAATCTTTCCCAAAAAGAAGGATGGCCCAAAAGACGGAGATTATAAGAACCCTTAACGCGGAAATTATATCCTATCCCCGCCCTTAAATTTTTACTCCCGATCATATAGGCTGGCAAGGCAAACAGATCCAAGGCCGGTAAAAGATATTTTAAATGATTTTCTTTATTGAAAAAATCAAAAGATTCCGAAATTGAAGCGTGGAAGCAATTATAATAGGGTGAATATTCTGATTCGGATATTTTTAAATTATCATTTTTCTCTTTAGAAAAACTGCTTGATTCTTTTGTATCATCTATTCGGTTATCGGTAATCATACTTTTTTCATCTTGATTCTTGATAATTTTCAACAAACCGGCAAAGGTCGGGTTTTGTAAAAAATCAGTCAAGGCGATTTGATAGCCATTTAAGGACAACAGCGAGCCCATGTCCGCCATTTTCATAGAGGTGCCCCCCATGCTGAAAAAATTATCATTCATATCTACCGATTTTTGTTCTAAAATTTTACACCAAATGGAAGCCACTCTTTTTTCCATATGTGCGGGCAGAATATTATATTCCCCGCTTTTTATTTTTAAATGACTATTGTCTTGTTCATCTTGTTTTTCGTTTTTTATTTTATCAAACTTGTCCCAGCCCTGTTCTTTTTTTATATCGCTATCAATATGGAACGATAAATTAGAATAAAGAATTTCCATCATTCCGGGATTCAAATTACAAATCATTATGCTATCCATTTTTTTGTTATAAACATTAATAAAACCCCTGACGGCTTCTTCGGGTTCGATGGGCCTGACTATGTGCAGTTTCATTCTATTTTGATTAACCATGGAAAACATGCCGGTATTTGACCAGAGGCCCCACATTATCGCCAAAAAATTCTTTCCTTCCCGTCTTTTCTGCGAAGAATAAGAATTCATAAAATAATTAGCTCCTCTGTAGTCCCCAACCCCGGTTTCATCAAAAATTGCGCCAGTAGATGAAAACATTAAGAAAAAATCAAGTTTATCGTTTTTCGTTAAATTATCCAGTATCCATGTGCCATAAATTTTTGAGGAAAAAGTGTTTTCAATCTGTTCTGTGCTTTTTTTTAATGTAAGTCCGTATTTGATTGTTCCCGCGCCATGAATAATGCCATCGATCTTTCCGTATCGATTTCTGACCTTTTTTATAATTTTTTCCATCTTTTTTCTATCGGAAGAATCAGAATCGAAATAAATAATTTTTGACCCGAGCTTTTCTATGTCTAAAAGAATTTTTATTTTTTTGGATATTTTGTTATTTTCTTTTTTATGGATGAAATCCGGCCAAAGCTCTTTCAATGGCAGTTTTGAACGGCCTATTAAAACCAAAATAATATTTTTTTGTGAAGCCAGACATTTGCTTATTTCAAGTCCAATGCCTCCTGTGCCGCCGGTTAATATATAGACGCCACCTTCTTTGATTTCAGTATTTTTGACTGACTCTATTTTTGAAACATCGCGATGGACTAATTTGGGTATATATCTTTGGTTGTGGCGATAGGCAGGGCAATGTATTTTATCGTTTGAATTCAACTCGGAAATTATATATTCTGCGGTTGTCTTGTCATCCGAATCTAGGCAGCGGCATCTTATATTATGCGCTTCTTTTATGATCGTTTTTCCTAACGCGTATAGCGATGCATTTTCAGGGCAGATTCTTTCTTCGTTGCCGGTTATTCTGTGAACATATGGGGCCAGCAGCAATAAATCTATGCGGCTTTGCCATTTATTTTTTTGTATCGACCTGGCTAAAAATAATAAGCTGTAGAACCCTCTTTTTTGGCTTCTATGAAGACAAGGCAGATTTTTCATCGCGTTATCCATTTCGGCGGCGTAACAGTGAATGATACATTTTATTTTTTCTTTTTTTAAGTTTTTTAAAAGTTTGTTATAGTCCGATTGATTATCTGATATGGTAAATTTATTTGCGCGGATTTTTTTAAATTTTTCCCCGATTCCGACGATTATTAAATCTTCTTTGCGTGAATCCAGATATTCTATTATTTCTTTCCCCTTCCCTTTGCCGCTGCTGAACACTAAAACTTTTCCCGATTTTTCATCAACGCCTCCGTCTGTTTTTATAATTAAATCTTCCGGAAGCCATTCAAGTCCATAATAGATATTTTTTTTATCAGCGTTAATAATTTTAGCCATTTTTTCTCTCTCTAAAATCCTTAAAGTATAGTTGGTGATTTTACCCAAAATCAATCCGTTGGTATCTAGTAAAATTATGTCGTATATTTCTACGTTATCATTGGGATAGCCCTGGCTGACTTTTTTTGTATAACTATAAAAAGTCGGCGGTAATTTTTTATAGATTTCAATTTTTTTATAACTGAAAGGTATTCTGAAGAGTTTTTTTTCTTTGGCCGATAATAATCTTGTAAAAACGGCTTCATCGAGCAAAGCGGGATGGCAAAAAGAATATTTTTTTGCTTCATCTATATATTTTTCCCTTATTGCTAAATGCTTTATTTCTTCTTTATTTCCAATATGGGATATTTTAGTATTATCCCATCGTGGGCCGAACTGAAAATTTTTTGAATTTACTTTGCCTTTGATTGTTTTTTTATCGCATTTTTTTATAATCTCATGGAGATTCATTTTTTGGACGTTGGCATCGTCCGTAAGCGAAATATTTCCGGAGGCATGTTCAGTCCATTCTTGGTGCTCTATTTTTCTTTCCGGCATATCCGATATTTTTCTGCTTTTTATCGAAAAATTGAAGCAACTGTTTTCTTTTCGCATCACTGTCATTAATTCTTTTGTTTCGTTATGCAGTATGGCCAGCGGTTCCAAAAAGAAGATATTTTCCATTTTAAAACTATCTGAACCGGTTAAGCTCTTGAATGCTTCAGCCGCTATTTCCAGATAGCAAACTCCGGGCAAGGCATTACGATCGAGTATTTTATGCTCGGCCAGCTCCCATGTTTTTTCCATGGATAATTCTGCTAAGAATATGGTTTGATTGTCTGTTCGCTCTATGCATTTGCCAAGCAAAGGGACTGTATTTTCTTTCTTTTCCTGCCTTTGTTTTTCCGTGGGAAATTTGATCCAGCATCGATTTCTTTCGAAAGAATAAGTGGGCAGGCTGATTTTTTTGAATTTTCCGGAAGGATAAATTTGATCCCAATTTATATCACGGCCTTTCACATACAGAGAACAAATCTCGCTTAAAACGGCCTTGTTTTTTTTACCGCCCAGCGATTTTTTTAATAATTTATCATCGGCAATTTTATGCCGCGTGTTTTTATTCTTATTAAGATTGTTGTTGCTTTGGAATATCCTGTTATCTTTTTTTTGCGCTCTTGGCTGTTTGGATAATCCGTTGATTTTTTTCTTTAAATCATCTAAGTTTTTAAATAAAATCGCTATTCTATAATCATGATGCATCCGGCCGGCGTTAGCGGTATGGCAAAAATTATTCAAATTTATGGTTTCTTTACCGTCGAGATAATTTTTATATTTCTTTATTAGGGCGGATAAAGAAATATCGGTTTCAGCTGATAGCGTTAAAATATGCCAGTCCCCATTTTTATTTTCAGGTGCCTCAACGATTGATGGCGCTTCT
>CAZNNV010000055.1:1198-5155 GCA_964574515.1 uncultured Candidatus Saccharibacteria bacterium | reverse complement strand
CCGCCAGCATCCCGATGCCCAAAGCCGGACCAATCGCGCCCACCGCGATAGCAATCGCCGCGGCTAATGATTTAATACCCTCCACGCTTGAAATAATTGTCTCTTCCATAACTTATTTTAGCAAAATATTTCACACACACATATACTCTCTATATATGTATAAAAAATTATTTTACTTATTTTTTATATTTTTATAATAAACAAAAATAATTTAATGCTCGCCGTGCTCCACCGTCGCCATTTTCATAAAAACCAGCGTCAGCATAGAAAAAACCAGTGCCTGGACAAAACCGACAAAAATTTCCAGAAACAGAAACGGTAGCGGCACCAAATAAGGCACCAGCATCAGCATGACGGTTAAAAGAATTTCACCGGCAAAAATATTGCCAAACAGCCGGAAACTGAACGAAACTAATTTGGTTATCTCGGAAATTAATTCCAGAAAACCGACGAAAGTGCCGACAAAATATGGTTTCTTCAGCGGACTCACAAAAAATTTCTTGGCATATTTCAGCGCGCCAATCGCCATAATGCCAAAAATCTGTGTTGAGATAACCGAAACGACCGCAATCGCCAAAGTAAAATTCAAATCCGCCGAGCCGGCGCGGATGAACGGCACCAGCACGGTTTCACCGTGCAATTCCTCGTTTATCCCGATGGTGCCCATGCCGGGCAAAAGACCAATCCAATTAGAAAGAATAACAAATAAAAATATCGTGACAATGACCGGAAAAAATTTGCGTGATTGTTCGCGGTTGCCGGTCACGCCGTCAATCATCCCTAACAATAATTCAAAAGCATATTCAACAATATTTTGCAGTCCCTTGGGCACTTGCGCTAATTTCCTCTTAACCGTAATGCCAATAGCCGCTAAAAAAGCCAAAACAATCCAGCTCATCAAAAGCGAATTAGTGATGGGGAAACTGCCAATATGAAAAAGTGGTTCTGCGGCTAAGGATATGTTCATTTCTTTATAATTTCCATCGCCTTTTTAAAAACCAAGAAACTGGATATGCCGATGGCCAGCATCGCGCCAATCAATAAAAACCAAGGCGAGGTATCAAATTTTTTATCCGCCCAACGCCCGGCTAAAGCCAAAATGACCAATGGCAAAGCGATATACCAGCCTAAACTCCAAGCCAGCGATAAGGCAGAAAATGATTTTTCTTTATTGTCTTGTTTATTGTCTTCTGGCATAAAAAAATGCCCAAAAATTTTTGAGCCATTTTCAGCTCTCTGTATTATACCTAAATCAGAATTAAATGCAAGGCCGTCTTTATCCCCAAATAAAATGGTCATTCCGATCCGCCAGCTCAGGTAGGCAAACAGGATTTTTCGGCCTACGGCCTCAGAATGACAAAGTAATTTTATACCCCTTTCTTACTATCCCTTCTCACTAAGCCCGAATGGAATAGAAAGATCGGCAGGCAAATAACAATTAAAGCAATAGCCGTGGCGGCGGTGCGCTGGCGGTTGGCAGTTACTATACTATAAGTGCCCTGCTGTTCTTGCCAGCGCTGATAATCAACCAGCCAGCTTTTCATTGAAGTGCGCTCGGCTTCGGTCAATTGAACCGCGGTGGTGGAATTAGCAGCCACCTCAACCTTCTCAATGCCCATCGGGCCGCAGGTCGGCATTTTATCATAAGAAGACTCCTGCCTTTCTATTTGGGTAAAAACCCAGGCTTTCAGCCCTAAATTAACCAACTGGACGCCGGCGACAATCATCATCACCAGCCCAACGCCGGAAAAAACATAAAGGTATATCTTCCTGATTAAAGGGGATTTTTCCATAAGAATGGCTAGGGATTATGACCAATAGCGAACGGATAAAACTGATATTCGGCGATTATTCGTTCTATTGGCTATAAATCCGCCTTATTAATGAGAATTCAGAAATCAAAAATTATTCCTTTGGAGGTAGGATTAATTTCCAATCTCCACGCTTCTCCGTATAACCTTAAAAAAGCTTAAACACGGAAAAGTGTGGAGATTACCCCCGCCTCTTGAGATGCAGGGGTTAATTTTTAAAACCAAAAGAGTATTCTAGTCCTTTTTCGCGCCCAAGATTCTAAACATCTTGGTGCCGCAAACCGGGCAAATGCCGGTCATGGCGCGGCGCTCAACGCCACCCTTGCCCTTCATGGCAACTTCTTTGGCGTCTTTCATTTCTCTTTTGGCTTTGCATTTTACGCAATATGCTTCGGCCATGTCTATATTATACACAAATTACGAATAAAGTAAACCAACTTATACACAATTGCCCCTTATAACCCATCCCTTTGCCCCCTTATTAAAACACCCCGCCCTGCTTAATAATTAAATAATTAAGGTATTGGATTGAGATTATCACAAATAAGACGAAAATGCCGTTAAAAATCAACTTAGGATACTGGATTTTTATCTTAACAAAAATCTTCAGTGCCAGCGCCAAAATCACCAGCGCCATTATCAATAAATAAAAGTAATTAAGGGTGGTCTTAGGCATAGTCAATATTCTCCGCCACAAGGAAACCGGCGGCTGCTTCGCCGTTAATTGGTTATTTTTCACGCCTTCAACCGTGCCGGCCACCGCCAGGGTGCTCTCAGCCGATTCTTTGGTTATGACCACCTCCGGTTCAACCGAAGGCACAGCCGGCGCAAGCGCCAACGGCGATTGGACTGCCGCTGGCGGAGGCGGAGACGATAAAATTTTATCCGGGCTGGCTTGGGGTGTTATCTTGGCTTGGGCTGCTAAAACCGGCTTGCCGAAAAATTGCACGACAAATATCGCCGGCTGGCCTTTATAAGTTCCCGAGGCGGCGGCCACGCCGACTTCCGTAAAATTAAAATTCAAGATATTAGCGCGATGGCTTTCTGAATTCATCCAGGCGGCTTCAATCTCCGCGGAATCCATAAAATTAACGGCTAAATTTTCCCCCGCCCACTGATAGTTATAACCGACCTGATCCAGCCAATACCAAGGCGTTTTGCCATCAGGGCTTTCGTGGGCAAAATATCCTTTGGCCGCCATATCCACGGCCTTGAGTTCAGCCGCCTGCCGGAGCAAAGAATTGACCGCTAATGAATGGACATTATTTTGCTGGCGGTCGCTGTTGGCCAATTCAACCAAAACACCCGGCAGGACCGAGGAAAAAATATCGGTTAAAGGCGAAACCAGAAATATCTGCAACAAAAAAAATCCTTCCGCTAAAAGGACTAAAACTAAAATCATAAAAACCGCCCGCCGCCTTAAAATATGGGGGCGGTGGTCATTATGCTCGCCGGGAATAAAATACTTCTTGAACATTTATATTTATTATACCACATTTAATGTCGAGAAATTATTTCACCGGCTCCCCAATCACCACCAGCCGGTTGTCCTGCGACCAGATTGGATCGCAAGTGAACAAAGTTATAATCGACTCGGCGCTCGGCGCCAAGATGCCTGTTTCCTCGGCCGGCACTCTCTTTATTTCCCTGATCCGGTAATAATATTCCTCGCCCGCCCAAAAAATGGAAAAAATATCGCCGACCGCCAGCTTATCAAACAAATAAAAAGTCAGATTATTCGGCGGCAGATATTTAAAGCGATGGCCGGTGATAATTGTGTTGCCGCTTTTGTCCGGCGTTGAACTTTCCGGCAGGCGCCAGGCGCCTTGATTTAACGCGTTTTCATTTTGGCCTTCCACAATCGGCGTATTCACGCCGATTTTAGCAATCACCAGCCGGTTGCCGCCCGCAGCTTTCTGCCCGCCCAACAATGCTTTCGTTTGCTCTGTCACGGCTGATAAATTTTGGGGATCAACAGTAGAAATGTCTTTTCCAAAAAATTTATATTTAAAAATCGGATAAAAAGGCAAAACAACCAGATATAGAATTAAAGCAATTATTAAAACCCCCAGCGCAAACACCAGGGGTTTTATAAATTTTTTTCTATCAAGAGAAATTATTTCTCCCATTACTTTATAATATTTTA
>CAZNNV010000055.1:0-1188 GCA_964574515.1 uncultured Candidatus Saccharibacteria bacterium | reverse complement strand
CAACGCATTGTTTGTTTTTGAAATAGTTAATTTTACTTTATAATATTTTAGTAAATATTATCAATAGCTCCAATATCGCCGGCCGTCGGCGTGTCTTTCTTGGTTTCTTGTTTTGAGCCATAGCCATACATCGTATGGTCGGCAAAAGCGGCGGTGTAATGGTCGTCCAGGCCGAACCAATGCCCGATTTCATGAGTTAGGATATTTTGCGCGTCATAAGCATTACTATAGGCGCAAATCGGGTCCGAGCTCCAGCTGGCGCTGGCCGGATCGCTCCATTTCCAAAAATATTTTTTGTTTAAAATAGTGTCTAACTCCACAACCTCTTCGGTAATGGAATTATACCAGATATAAGTTACGCCGAGCGCCGTCGTATTGCCCCAGGCAATAATCCATTGGTTGTCTCGCACCGCCCGCGCCAGAGAAGTTTCGCCGGCTAAGCTGGCGCTCACGCCGGCCGCGCCGGACCAAGCGTCAAAAGAATTTTCGGCGATAGCCGCAAAATTAGCCGAACCGACCGAAGCCGGCACGCTGGCTAAATTCAAATAATAATTTATGGCCGAAGGCAATTTCCAACCCGCATAGGCCACTAAATCAGTCGGCGAGTTATTATCCGATAAACCACAAACTTCATTGCTGATTGGTTCCGGCTTGCCGGGTTTAGCCGGCTTGACCTGATGCACAAACACCCTGACTTTTAAATCCGGCCGGCCAGGCACATCATAAATTCCGTCTATTTGAGGCGGCCCATCCTGGCTGTTATTGCCGGATTTATCATTATCAGCCGATACCGGGCTGAATGATAAACCCAAAACAGCCGTAAAAATAATTAACAAAACCGCTAAATTTTTTCTGTTCATAGATTTATCCCCTTTTTATTGTTTTATGCCTAAACATAAAACATAAGCTTTAAAAGAAGGGGTTAATTAAATTATTAACGGAATAATTTAACCAGCCAGCCAAACAAGCTAAATTTATTCTCCTGTTCGTCAATAAAATTCTGGATTTTGGCCTGCTCTTCTTCCAGCGTTAAAACCTGATTTCTGATTTCTTCGGTGCTGCTGGCGTTTTGTGTTCTGAGCATTAAATTGGACAACTGGGTCAGCCTGTTTCTGGTCATCACCATCTGCGTCCTTAAAGCGCCGACATTATCATCAATATTATTCATAGCCAATATATTTGCGTTTT
>CAZNNV010000054.1:0-5266 GCA_964574515.1 uncultured Candidatus Saccharibacteria bacterium | reverse complement strand
TTTTGCCGTCCACCAATTGGCGGAGGTGAACCCCTTTTGAAAAAAGGAGGAATAATTGTGCCGAGGGCGAGATTCGAACTCGCATGGGTTGCCCCGCTGACTTCTAAGGCCAGTGTGTCTGCCAGTTCCACCACCTCGGCGTATTTAATTATAAAGAAGGCGTCGGGCTTGGCGTGGCGGAGGGGGTTGTTGATGGCGTGGCGCTCGGACTCGGCGTGACGCTAGCGGTTGGCGTTGGGGAAGGCGTCGGGCTGGCGGTGATTATCGGATATAGGCTGGGTGATTTGTAGCTAGAGCGAAAAATAGCTTCCCGCGCCAGTGTCCCGTCACGCCAAATCTGCTGGGTTAAAATTGTTTTCATTGAACCATCGGGATTTGATGATAATGTTTTTGGTCCGATAATTTTTACTTGCCGGCCGTCGCTGGTGCCATAAATTTCAAAAATCAGTTTGGTGCCGATAATTTTTGATTGCAACAAGATATTATTTTCCGTATCATTGATAAATTTTAAATCTGGCTTCGGCGGATAAATTGTGGCATCAAAGCCCGGGGGATTGTAATAGCGGATGGGGATGGCATGGGGGGAGCGGGCGGTTATTTTCAAGCCGGAATTAACGGCGGCGCGAAAAAGCGTAGTGGAAACCTGGCAGATGCCGCCGCCGTATTCAGGAATTGTTTTGCCGACTTTAATGACTAATTCTAATAGATACCCGGTTGTGCCGTCAATCTCGCCGATACTTTGGACAAAAGAAAACTCTTCGCCCGGTTCGATCAGCAAGCCGTTAAGTTTAGCGGCGCCGACGGCAATATTGTGTTTGCGGTTGGCCGGCGAGCCGACGAAATTTGATTCGCCCTGGCCGAGCAAAGTGGTGAGGCCCAGCATGTCTATTTTATCGGAGGTTATTTTGGGTGGGATAGTATCATAAGCCAATTCTATTTCTGTCTGGCCGGCTGTAATAGCGCTGATAATTTTATCCACACTGGCTTCAATCTCTATTTTACGGCCGTCTTGAGAAATAGAAAAAGAATTTATTTTGCCTTCGGCCCAGACCAGTTTGGCATTAATTGGCTCCTGATTAACTTGAGGAGCAATGTTTTCTAAGAAGACTTTGATTCTTTTTTTATCAAAAGCTAATTTTATTTCGCTGTTGCTGTCAATTGGAAGGGAAGCGGTGAGCCAGGGCGCAATAGTTGGCGCGTCAAGTTTATCCTGCCAATTGCCGGCTTTGATGGTAAATGGCGTCTGGCTGATTATTTTTTCCGCTGCCGGCTTAATGGCCGACAAATCAGCGACTATAACAGTCGGCGCCTGCTCGCTAAATTCTAAAATAATAGTTTCGTTTTTAAAGCGGCTTAAATTAGCTGTCAGGTTGGCGATGAATTTTTCTTTTTTTGCCGCGATGCCGCTGTGACCATCAATAACCGTTAGTTCTTTTTTTTCGCTGTCGTAATTAAAAAACGCGTTTTGGGGCGGTTCGGCTGGAGTTTGGGAAATTTCATCAAAAAAATTATTCAGCCGTTCTTCATTAAAAGAAAATTTTAGCGGTATTTCTTTTGATAAAATTAACGTCTCAATCTGTTTTATTAAGGCTGATTTAGTCCAGAATGGGCCGGCCGATTCGGTCAGCGTTCCGTTGATATCAAATTTTATGCCCAAGATCGCCGGATTGCTTGAATAAGATTTTTCCTTATTTTCACTGTCGGGATTATCGGTGTCGGCGCGGTTTAAAAATGTTAAATCCGCTATTTCGTATTGGCTTAATTTTTCATTTAATATTTTTTCCGCTTGGCTGATTGACAGGCCGCCTAATTCAAGACCGCCGATGATGGCGCCATAAGCCAGCCGGTTTTTCATAAAAACTTCCCACGAACCAATCGCCGCCAAGAGAAAAAAGGCGGTTATCGCCGGGATAATAATTCTTTTTGATTTCATAATATCCATAAATTGATAATACTATAAAAAACAGATAAAACAACCCCCATCTTTTTAAAAAAGATGGGGGTTGTTGGGATAGTCTGACGTGATAACTGATTTTTTAATTTGCCGCTACCCTGATTTTTTTTGTTTTAACTTTTTCTACTTTCGGCAGGCGGATAGTCAGGATGCCGTTTTTCATGCCGGCTTCGGCTTTTTCCGCTTCGACATCGACTGGTAAAATTACCGAACGGGAAAACGCACCCCAATAGCATTCTTGATAGTAATAGTCGTCGGTTCTAATTTCTTCGTCTTTTTCGCGCTTGCCTTTAATCGTGACCATGTCATTAGTGATAGTAATATCTAAATCTTCCGGGCTGACGCCGGCGATGGTGGATTTAATGATAATGTCCTGCGGCGTCTGATAGACATCAATCGTCAGCTGGCCTTCGGATTCCGGCAGCCATTCTTCCGTATCGCTGTTTTTTTCTTCCGGCGGCAGAATTATTTTTTTAGGTTTTGGTTTAGGGTTATTAGGCATCATGGGTTTAATTTTAGGCGGTTCATTATTCTGGATGGTTTTAATCATTGGTTTTTCTTCTGGTTGTTCGAAGTCAGTTTCATCTTCTTCTTGCAGGGCACCGGTGAGGCGTTCTAGAAAAGATGGTTTTTTATTCATAGTTGAATCGCTGAGCGGGCCCCTCCAGAAACTTATCGCGATGACGATAAGTTTGTGTAAAATCCGCCGAGGATTTTTATTTATATATTTATATATTCATATTTTACAAACAGACGATTTATTTTTCAAGTCGTGCAGTTGCCAGTGGACGACGCCGCCGAGAGTGACGATTAGCGCCATGAGGCCGAAGGAATAAAATCCGTTGGCATCAATCAGCCAAGCCAGATAGTTATAGAATCCATGGATGACCGTTACTAAGATGAAACCGCCGGCAAAAATAATTTTTCTTTCTTTAAATTTCAGCCAAGAAATAGCCAGGAAAAAACCTAAAATTCCAGAAGCCAAGGTATGGAGGAATGTGGCGCTTAGGAATCTAGCCAGTGTTTGCGAAAGCGCATTACTGAGTGTTAATTCCGGCATTAAAAAAATGTAAAGTAAATTTTCCACTGCCGCAAAACCGAGCGCGCTTATTATTAAATATAGCATGGCGTCAAACGGTTCGTCAAAAGCCGGATTTTTCAGCACGCGCCAACGGACAACAATAAATTTTAAAAATTCTTCGGTGAGCGGCGCGAAGATGATTATATTTAAAAAAAAGCGGTTGTCGTTTTGGCCAAGCGTGTTAACGAATAAAGCCCAGTCAGTGGTGGGAGAGCAGGCCCAGCGGGAAATTAGCTGCAATAAAATCGCGACCGGGCCCATCAGCGCGCCCAACAAGAAAACCTGCAGGACGATTTTTTTTGGTTCGGGCCGATTGTCTTTATGCAAATAGAAAAGCAACCAAATTAAACTGGGCGCTAAACCCAAAATTGCGTAGATAAAATAATCGGCGATTGGCATTATATTTATATTATAACAGATTTTAAGTTAAAGAAAAAAGCCCTGCCATAGGTGGGGCCTGTAAAAAGGCAGGAAGAGGCAAGTATAAACAATATTAGACCCGTAAATTTGCCTCGGCTCGAAGTTTCCGCCAAGCAGCGGTTTTGGGCTTTTTAGTCTGTGAAAATTTTTCTGCGGCGGCAAAAGCAATCATTGCGGCATTGTCAGCGCACATTTTTTTACTTGGCAAAAGTATTTTTATTTTGTCGTGTTTCGCGTGATCGCACGTAGCGCGAAGTGTTTGGCGCAAAGCTTCATTAGCCGCTACGCCGCCGCCGAGTAAAATTGTCTTTACTTTGTATTGCCGCGCTGCTTTGATGGTCTTGGCAATTAAAACATCAATGACCGCTTGTTGAAATTCTGCGGCGATCGCCGGCGTTAATTTTTTGATTTGCGCCGGCGTCAATTTTTTAATTAAATATAGAGCGGCAGTTTTGAGGCCGGAGAAAGAGAAATCAAAATCAGGGGAATGGAGCATGGGGCGGGGGAGAGTGATTATGGAATTGGGATGATGTGTTGCGAGTTTAGCAATAATAGGACCGCCGGGATAACCGAGATTTAACATTTTAGCTACTTTGTCAAACGCTTCGCCGGCTGCGTCATCGCGCGTTTCGCCGATAATTTCGTATTGTCCGAATTTTTTAATTATGATTAATTGCGTGTGCCCGCCGGAGACAATGAGGGCAAGAGTAGGGCTAGGCTTCGCCTGGTCACGCGAAGCGTGAAAAAATGCCGCGGCAATATGGCCCTCAATATGATTTATAGGAATTATCGGTATGTTCCATAGAGATGATAGGGCGCGGGCAAAATTGACACCGACCCAAAGTGCCGGCTCCAAACCCGGGCCAATGGTCACGGCGATATAATCAATGTCTGGTTGCTGATATTTTTGCAAGAAGGGAATCAATTGTTTCGCTAGCTCAGTTTCGCGGTCAAGAATGGATTCAAGATTTTTATCGTTGATTTTTGATTGTCGGTTATTGATTTTGAGCAGCTTGCTTTTTAACAGAGCTTGTTTTAAAAGCGGCGTCAAATGGCGCTGATGTTCCCGCTTCGCCAGCGTCGGCACCACGCCGCCCCAAGGGGCGTGGATTTCGATTTGCGAAGACACCAAATTCGCCAGCAGTTTTTGTTGGCCATTTGATAAAACTTCTAAAACAGCGATACCTGTATCATCGCAGGATGTTTCAATAGCTAATATTCTCATAATTTCAATTCATCCTACCTCATTTGACTTCTTTTTTCAATCCTTATATAATTTGCCAAATTATGTTTTTTTTGTTAGTATTTATTGGAATTTAGAATTTGGGTTTTTTTGAAAATTGATAATTGAAAATTTTATTCCGGCCCTATCGTCTAACGGTCAGGACACTGGCTTTTCAAGCCATTAATCGGGGTTCGATTCCCCGTAGGGCTACGCGTTAAAATAACCGATAACAAAAATTGTTTTATAAAGCGAGATAAAAAAATCCCTATCAAATGATAAGGGATTTTTTTATCTGTATCATTCTAATTTTTAATGCCGAATGGCTTTGACAATCCAGATAAGAACTACCGCTCCGAGTAACGCCACCAAAAAACTGTATAAATTAAAACCGCTTACGCCACTTTTACCGATTAAGCTCATAATCCAACCGCCGACTACTGCGCCGATGATGCCGACAATAATGTTTAATATAATGCCTTGTTGTCCGTCGGTTTTCATGATTAGAGACGCGACCCAGCCAGCCAAGCCTCCAAATATAATCCAAAAAATAATATCCATATATTTTTTTAATTATTAACAAGAATTA
>CAZNNV010000053.1:0-5271 GCA_964574515.1 uncultured Candidatus Saccharibacteria bacterium | reverse complement strand
AAATATTTAAAAACAGACGGCTATACCTATGAATATAAATTTGAACCGAATCCCAGGGAGATTTTAGACGAGATGTTGCCGCGTTTGATTGAAATTCAATTATATCAGGCGTTGTTGGAATCAAACGCTTCCGAACATTCAGCGCGGATGATGGCGATGCGCAACGCGACCGAAGCCAGCGAGGATATGATTTATGATTTATCGTTAGTTTATAATAAGACGCGCCAGGCGGGCATTACGCGGGAAATCGCGGAAATTTCGGCTGGTGCGGGAGCGATAAATGATTAATTAAAAAATATGGCTGAGCCAGGAACCAATAAGGAGTCCGCCGGCGCGCCGGCGCCTGATATTGCAAAAATGGAGTCTTTAGGCAATAAAGAAACACCAGAAGTTTTTGATAAAACGGAAGATCCAAAGCAAAAATTAGAAACAGCCCTGAACGGACAAAATTACGCCGACGAAATCAGGCAAAAAGCAGAAGCCGATTTAGAAAAAACACAAAAAGGGCTTAATGAATTAAGGGGAAAAATGGGTTTGCCGGAAAAGAGTGTTGAAGATCCGAATGCGAAATTAAAGGAGAGGCTTTTGGAGAATGAAGGGTTGCTTAAAAAAGAAGAAGAAAAATTTCTTGGGTATCCCGAGAACCCGGAAAATTATGAAAAACAAACAGCGCAAAAAAATTTGGATTTAATTGGCGCGGAAATGATCAGGGAAATGCGGGAGGCATCGATTGCTGATTTTATAAGAGAGATGAAGGCTGAATTTTTTAAAAAATTTGAAAAGCATCTGAATAGATGCGTTAATAAAGACAAGGCAATTGAATTGATGAATTTAAAAATAGAAATTGGGACAAGGGCGATTTCAAAAGATTTTTTGGAAGGCAAAACGGATGAATTGAATTATGATTTTTTAGCCGAATTGCAAATAAGCCATTTTAAAATAAAAGGCGTTGAACAATATTATGTAACTGGATTTAATTTAAATAATTTAGATAAAAAGATTGAAGCCGATAAGCGGGAATTTGTTGGAAAAGATGAAAACAAATTAAAACAGGCGGAAGAAGAAGGGGTGTTAAAAAAGGAAAAGGTTTAAATTAAATTTTATTTTTTATAATCCTATATATTAAAAAAATGAACAAAAACACAAATAAAACAGGCGAAATAAAACAAATCATCGGTCCGGTGGTGGACGTGTATTTTGACGGCGAGCTGCCGGAAATCTACTCGGCTTTATGGACGAAAAAACAAAGCGGCGAGACGGTGGTGCTGGAAGTTGAACAGCAGTTGCCGGGTAATATTGTGCGGACGGTGGCGATGGGCGCGACTGACGGCTTGCGCCGCGGCGGCCAAGTGGAAAACACGGGCGGGCCAATATCCGTGCCGGTCGGGCCAAAAACTTTAGGCCGTGTATTCAACGTGTTGGGCGAACCGGTGGACGGCGGCAAATCGGCTGAAACTGATAAATTTTCGCCGATTCATCGGCCAGCGCCGGCTTTCGCCGACCAATCAACCACGACGGAAATTTTTGAAACCGGCATCAAGGTTATCGATTTAATTTGTCCTTTTGTTAAAGGCGGCAAAGTCGGTCTGTTTGGCGGCGCGGGCGTGGGCAAAACGGTTTTAATTCAGGAATTAATCCATAATATTGCTCAGGAGCATGGCGGTTATTCGGTGTTTGCCGGCGTGGGCGAACGGACGCGCGAGGGCAACGATTTATACCATGAAATGAAAAACTCCGGTGTCTTGCCGAAGGTGGCGATGGTTTTCGGCCAGATGAACGAGCCGCCCGGCTCAAGGATGCGTGTTGGCCTCTCGGCGCTCACTATGGCGGAATATTTCCGCGATGAAGAAGGCAAAGACGTTTTATTTTTTATAGATAATATTTTTCGATTCACTCAAGCCGGTTCCGAAGTTTCGGCTCTCTTAGGCCGGATGCCTTCCGCTGTCGGCTATCAGCCGACTTTAGCCACAGAAATGGGCGAACTGCAGGAACGGATTACTTCCACGAAAAAAGGTTCGGTGACATCTGTTCAGGCGGTTTATGTGCCGGCGGATGATTTGACCGATCCGGCGCCAGCGACGACTTTTGCGCATTTGGATTCAACGGTGGTCTTATCACGGGCATTGTCTGAACTCGGCATTTATCCGGCAGTGGATCCGCTGGATTCCAGTTCAACGATTTTAGACCCGAATATTGTCGGGCAGGAGCATTATGAAGTGGCGCGCAATGTGCAAAAAGTTTTGCAGCGCTATAAGGACTTGCAGGATATCATCGCGATTTTGGGCATGGAAGAATTATCCGATGAAGATAAAAAGATTGTCAGCCGGGCGCGGAAAATTCAGCGGTTTTTATCACAGCCGTTTTTTGTGGCAGAGACTTTCAGCGGCAAGCCGGGTAAATACGTGAGCCGCGAAGAAACTGTCCGCGGCTTCAAAGAAATTTTAGAAGGCCAGCATGACGATAAGCCCGAGCAGGCGTTTTATATGGTAGGAGGGATTGATGAGGTTGGAAAATAGTTTTGTCTCGCATTCGCGAGAGATATCTTGCTTCGCTCGATATGATAATTAATTTGTCATTTCGAACGAATCCGCCAAAGGCGGAGCAGTGAGAAATCTCTCAACTTGTTTGAGAATTCATGAAGAAAAATTATTATGTTTATATTCTAAGTAATAAATCGAATACACTTTATATTGGTGTGACGAATAATTTACAGCGGCGATTATTTGAGCATAAAAATAAACTGGTTAAAGGTTTTACGAATAGATATAATCTAAATAAGTTGATATTTTATGAGGTGTTTAGCAATCCAGAAGAAGCAATCTCGGCTGAAAAAATGATAAAAAAATGGTCAAGAGTAAAAAAGATTAATTTAATAAAAACCAAGAATCCTAATTTTAATGAACTAATTATTTAATTTCTCGCATTCGCGAGAGATCTCTCACCGCCGTAGGCGGTTCGAGATGACAAATTGAGATGACTATCAAATTTGAAATTATAACTCCCGAACGAGAAGTGCTGAAAGACGAAATAGATCAAATAACCGTCCCGACTAAGGACGGCGAGATTACGATTTTACCCGGGCATATTCCGCTGGTGGCGGCACTAAAGCCAGGGGAAATTCGCGCGAAAAAAAATGGCGAGGAAATTTTAATGGCCGTTTCGGGCGGTTTTATTGAAGTGTTAAAAAATAAAGTGGTGATTTTGGCGGATACGGCCGAGCGGGCGGAAGAAATTGACGTGCTCAGGGCCGAAGAAGCGCGCAAGCGCGCCGCGGAACTCAAAGATAAGAAAGTTTTTGACCGGACGGAATTTGCGACTCTCCAGGGTAAGATGGAAAAAGAATTAGCGCGTCTTAAAGTCGCCCGGCGCCACCGGCACCATGGTTCCAGTCCGACGATAAAAAGCGAAGAATAAAAAAATAGCCCCTCTATTATAGAAGGGGTGGTGGCTGCGGCGGGATTTGCCAAGCTGCGCTTGGTCACGCGAAGCGTGAAACCTATACAGCCACATTAAATAATTTTGGAGCGGGGTGCCAGTTTTGAACCGGCGACTTCTCTGGAAAAACCAGAGCACTCTACCCTGAGTTAACCCCGCCCACATTTTAAAGAATAAAATTATGGCGCATCATTGTTCAACCCTCGTTATTAATTGTATGGATTTTCGGTTGGTGGAAGAAACAAATAAATTTTTGGCTGGTTTGGGTTTAGCGGGGGATTATGATTTGATAAGTCTCGCCGGCAGCACGAAAGAAATAGCTAATCCAAGCGATGGAAAAATCAAAGAATATATTTTTAGCAATATTGGTGTTTCATATAATTTGCACCAAGCTCGGAAATTGATAATTATTCATCATTCTGATTGCGGTGCGTATGGCGGTTCGGCAGCTTTCGCGAACGCCGAAAAAGAAAAAGAATTCCAGATTTCAGAAATGAATAAATCGGCGAGCGCTATCAAAGAAAAATATCCGGAATTTGACATTTTGAAATATCATGCTATTATAAAGTCAGATGGAGTTGATTTTGAAAAGACAAATTGATTTTTTTAGAATCATTTTCAGTTGAAATGGAAATCGCCCTTTAGTAATTTTAGGACGTTTTTTATTTACGCAGAAGCGTAAAAAAATATCCAAGTTCTTATCAAGGAGGAAAAGGCATGACGCAAAAAAAGGCAGGGGGAAAAAGATTATGGGAAAAACGGCCATTGGTGGTCGTCTGTTCTGACGAGCGGATGGAAACCAGCCTTGTCCGCAAGATTTCAAACGAGACCGCCGGTAATAATTTAGCGCCGTTTATAATCAGCGTATTTGGCGGCGGGCTGGTCTTAGGCGATTGGCCGCACAGGAGAAATTTTGAGCGCCAAGGGGTTCTTTGCCAGATTAATCGGGCTTTGGATAAGTTTGATGTCGGGTTTGTTATTGCCACTGTACATGATAAGTGGTGCAAAGAGGCGGCATCATTGGGGCTATATTCCGGGTATGAAAAAGAATATATCCAAAGCCACACGGAAGCAGAAAAAAAGATTTTGATGGGCCACTTAAAGAATATATCAGTTTCATTGGAAATCTATTATTCTTGGTTGAGAGGCCGGATGAGGTTAGGCTATATTATTCTTCCTGACCATGGCCATTGAGTTACGGAAGGGAAAGCAATGTTCTTTTCGCGCCACCCTTCGGGGTGGCTTTATTTTTTTAGAGTAAATAGGAATATAATAGTTAGTGATTTTTGCTCTTGACAGCGTTTTGTTTTCTGATACAATGGAACATAGTAAAAATAAACGAGGAATATAAATATTTTAATGAAGATAAACAAGCCATATTTATATAAAAGAAGCGGATAAGAACGTCTGATTTTTTGTGCGATTTAGCCGCTTCGGAAATAAGCGGTTTTTTGTTTCTTTGGAGAATAATAGATGCGGGACCAATAAGGCAGATTGGAATCGGAGAAAAGATGAAAAATATTTTTCGTTTTTTCTCCGGTTAAAACGGATAGCAACTTGAAAATTGAATATGAAAGTAGGTATCCGTTCAACCCCGTTAGAAATTTAACCGGAATCTTATGGAAAGATATTAAAAATTTTTGACGAGATAAAATAAGAGTGCATTAGAGATTCTGTGTAAATTTCTAACGGGGTCAAAATAAAATAAGTAAAAATAATTTTTAGTGGTTACTAATTACTAGTCAAGTAGAAGGGCGTATGGTGGATGCCTAGGGATGTTGAGGCGATGAAGGACGTGGCGTGACTGCGATAAGCCTCGGGGAGCTGTCTAGCGAG
>CAZNNV010000052.1:2329-5305 GCA_964574515.1 uncultured Candidatus Saccharibacteria bacterium | reverse complement strand
CTCGATCCCCATACTTTTTTCAAAATAGCGCAAAGTGATATCATGGTGCTCCCTATCCCATGATTCCACGCAGTCTTCGGCCAACATAACTTCAACATCCCTTTCGTAGGCGTCGATCGCCGTCATTCGGACGCAAGCATGAGTATTAATACCCGCTAAAACAAGAGTATCAATTTTATTAGTCGCCAAAAATTTTTCCAATTCGGTTTTAAAAAACGCGCTATATCTATTTTTAACAATAACCAAATCTTGCGTTCTTTTATCCAACTCATCTAAAAGCCCTGCGCCGCGCGTTCCCTGAATTGTCACCCGCCGGCCCGTTTTTTTCATAAATAAATAAACATCCGATAAATCCGCCTTAAATTCCTGCCTAATCCAAATGACGGGAATTTTTTTATCCCTGAAATAAGCCGCCAAATCATTAATATTTTTAACCAAAAAATCCTTCCGCTCCATGAGCGCCGGACTCTCCTCGAAAAAATCAATATTCATATCGATAACAACGAACGCTGGTTTCATGTTGTTTAAATCCTAATCAATTATCCTAATAGTTTTAAAATTTTTTAGCCCCAAACCATCAATCAATATATTTTCCTTATTAAAAACACTTGATTTTAATTGCGATGGCGAAAGGATATATTCAATAAATCCGTCTTTTATTTTTTTGAGCACGCCGACACCGCACCAAAATTTTGCCACGGAGGTTTTTGTTGTCCCGATGGGAACGCATCGGCCATCCGCCGTTTTGAGCGTGAAAGCAACGATTTTATCATCAGCTTTATTATATGATCGGCGCTTGCTGACCGTATAATATGACTGATGTATCAGCTCTACTTTCTCCCGCCACAAAGGGTCTTTGTCCTGACCGGGTTTTAATTTAACATTAAGCTCAACCATTCGTTTATGCTTTTCATCCAAAACCGGCAAACCGCCCAACTTCTCTTGCATCAAAACAACTTTTTCTTTTAAATCCTCCTCAAATTCTTCGGGCGTGTAGCGCGAAGCGACTGGTGTTAAAGTAAATTTTAAGTTTTCCGGCAAGTATTTTTTAAGGAAATCTATTATCGTATTGAAACTTTTTTCATACGCTTCCGTCTGGCTTTTGGGGATATTATCCATTCTTTCAACAATGACGGCATCTGAACTGAAATCAAACCAAACGCCGGGCTTATACGCTTCGACTATGGGTTTCAGCCATTTAGCATAGTACATTAAAGTAAATAATTCGGCCCAGTCCGCTTCTGGAGTTTCCTCCAGCCGCCATAATTTATAGGCGCCAAAAGGAAAAACAAATTTAATCGGCTCATCATTAACAATGCTTTTTTCGATAACTTCGCGGACATAGGATTGATATTCCGGCGAGACGCTTAATTTCCGGAATTTTTTGGACATAATGGCTTTAAAAATAAAATCAGCCAAATTATCTTTTGATTCAAATCTTGCCGGCGAAGAGATGCCCGCCTTTAATTCACTTAAACTATTTTCTATATATTCTTTAGCGGTCATATTATTTGAGATGTGGGCAGGAATTGAACCTGCTAAATATCTCTTGCGGAGATATGCCTTGCCGTTTGGCTACCACATCAATTTCATATTAATATAAACGGGTTTTACAACCCCACCCCAAAAGATTCTCTTATTTTCTTAATAAAATCATCAAAATCAACATAAAGCTCGGCTTGGATACCGAACCCTTTAGCAACATTAAGATTTTTTTCATCGTCGTCCCAAAAAACCACTTCCGGCGGCGATACTTTTATTTGTTTTAAAACTTCCGAATAGAAATCACGCTCAATTTTCCGAAAACCCAAATCGCAAGAAAAGAAACATTTATCGAAACGGTTTTTAAAATTTAACTCTTGAGTAATATATTCTGCCCGATATTTTTCTTGATCAGAAACAAGGTAACAATTTATTTTATTTTCTCTCAACTGGTCAATAATTTCTAAAATATTTTCATTCGCTTTTGTTCCCGAAAGCCAATTGCTAAGCAAGGCCTCTGCTGAATCAGTCCATCCCCAATCTGAAAAATATTTGATGATTTCTTTTTTTAAATCTGCCTTCCCTTTAACACAGGTTGCAAATTCTTTTTTGAAAAAAGGCAATATTTTTTCATAAGGAATATTAAATTCTTCCGCCAAACGATTGCCGAATCTCTTTCTCTCCAAAACAGTTACTCCGTCTGCATCTATAAACAGATTTCTTATCATACTAAATTGCTAATGCCTCTTGGCGGCATCTCTTTGCGCCGCTTCATAGGCCTCGGCGATTATCAATAAAGAAATATTTTCATAATGCGCAAAGCCCAATTTTTCTTTCAGCTCGTCAATTTCAGAGAGCGATAAATTATTAATCCCCCGCCCCTGTTTTTCAAAAACATGATCCGATAATTTCTTCCCCGCCTCGCCAATGCCTTGGTTAAAAAAATCCCCCTCCTGATGTTCATCAATAATTTTAACCAATTTCTCCCGCGCCAAGCCAATCTTTTCCAAAAGTAATTCCGGCCGGCTTTCCCATTCTTTTTGTTCTTTATATTCCAGACCACGTTGAGCATCCGGACTTTGCATTTCTCTTGTTATTTTGTCCATAGGTTTTTATTTTTAATAATTATTCTAAAATTGATTTTTTAATCTAATTAAAGCCAATTTTCTTTCTCTCTTCCAACTCTTAATCTGCGCTTCGCGCTTTAAAGCATCGCTACGTGTTGGATATTTCTCGGAATACAAAATTTTTTTAACTTTGTGCGCTCTGGTATAATGGCCGCCTATTTTATCTGCATGCTCTTTAAATCGTCTCTCTAAATTATTAGTGATACCAGTATAAATACTTTCATCTTCGCATTGTATTAAATAAACATAATACATATTTTTGTCCTTCGGCTTCGCTCAAATAAAAACAAAGCGAGTCGAAAAGCGCTTCGCGTTTCTACGCTCAGCACCTCCTCACCTTCGTTCATCGGCTGCGGGACTAGGATTC
>CAZNNV010000052.1:476-2319 GCA_964574515.1 uncultured Candidatus Saccharibacteria bacterium | reverse complement strand
TAGTCTTATGGTAGTCCCACAGCTAAAGCTACAGGATGATGAAAATCTAATCCGCCTTTGGCGGAAAGATTTTCTATCAGCTGCCGGACTAGGATTCGAACCTAGATGAACGGATTCAGAGTCCGCTATCCTACCATTAGATGATCCCGCAAGAAACCTTAAAAAAATATCCCTCAGGCGAACTCAGGGATTATTTTTTTCTATTTAATTTATACCATCATTTTATTAAGACTTCAAGTACCGACGGACAGCGATGATGCTGGAAAGAGAGCCCAATAAAATACCGACCCCGAGCAGTAAAAATAGGAATTCCCAGAAATTAACCTGATAAAAATAGAGCAAATCAATATCCGGCAGGAAATTGGTGATTTTCGGCGAGATTAAAAATAGAATCGGAAAAAGCAGAAGCAGGGTGCCGAGCGATGAAACAATGCCATAAATCACGCCTTCCACCACGAAAGGCCCGCGGATAAACCAATTGGCGGCGCCAACCAGCCGCATGACGGAAATTTCCTCGCGCCAATTAAACATTGTCAGGCGCACGGTGTTGAAAGTAACCAAAACCGCCAACAAAGCCAGCGCCAGCGAAATTATCCAGCCGGCGCGCTGAATGTTGGTCGTGAGGCGCATTAACCGGTTAATAATTTCCTCGTTTTGTTTATAATTTATTTTATCAATGACGCTGCCGAACCGGTCCTGCGATAAATATTCGGCAATCGATTCGTATTGCGAGGCCTGATTTGCTTTAATATTCAAGCTGGCTTCCAGCGGATTTTGATCAAATTCCTGCAAGCTCTGGAGTAACACCTCATTGCCTTTATGTTTAGCTTGAAAATCTGCCAGCGCCTGCTCTTGCGAAATATAGTCAACATTTTTCACTTGTTCCAGTTCAATTAATTCCTGCCGGATAGCTAAAATTTTGGCTTCTTCGACATCACCGTTAAAATAAACGCTGATATCAACCCGATTTTCTAAATTGTCAGTAATGGATTGAATGGTCACATTAAAAAGCATTAAACAACCAATTACCATCAAGCTTAAACCCATGACCGCCACCGTCGCGGTTGACAACCAATAATTGCGGACAAAACTCTGCCAGCCGGCTTTAATAATTCTAATAAGATTCGTTTTAAACATAAAAAATTTAGTTATTATTTGAAAATTGAGAACTGAAAATTGAAAATTCTAAAGTATGTATCTTCCGTTCTCCTCGTCCCTGATAATCCGGCCTTTATCAAAAGTTATGACTCGCTTGCCTAAATTATTAATCACTTCGCGATCATGCGTCGCTAAAATTATGGTTGTGCCCAACTGATTAATTTTCTGCAATATTCTAATAATATCCCAAGTATTTAATAAATCCAAATTGCCGGTTGGCTCATCGGCTAAAATCACCGGCGGCCGGTGGATGAGAGCCCGGGCGATCGCCACCCGCTGGCGTTCGCCGCCGGACAGCTGCGGCGGAAATTGGTTTAATTTATCAACTAAACCAACCAACTCCAGCAATTGCGGCACATCCTGCGCTATCTCCTTGTCGGAAGCGCCGACCACCTGCATGGCAAAAGCGACATTTTCATAAGCCGTCCGGTCCGGCAGCAACCGAAAATCCTGAAAGACCATACCGATTTTCCGGCGCAAACGTGGCATATCAGCATCCTTCAAAAAATGGATATTTTGCTTATCCAAAAAAATCTTGCCCATAGTCGGCTTCTCTTCGCCAATCAGTAATTTGAGAAATGTTGATTTGCCAGCGCCCGACGGCCCGGCAATAGAAACAAACTCCTTGGCCTTAATGGTCACATTAACCCGGTCCAAGGCCTTGCAGCCGTTATAAATTTTGGAA
>CAZNNV010000052.1:0-466 GCA_964574515.1 uncultured Candidatus Saccharibacteria bacterium | reverse complement strand
CCGGATTCCACACCTGTACGCAAATCCTTAACTAATTTATAAGGATGCAAAACATAATTTCTGATTTGTGAACCCCATTCGGCTGTCCCCTTACCGCTTTGAATTTCTGATCTCAAGCCACCGATTTCCGCTGCTTTTTTTTGCTTTTCCAATAAGTATAATTTACTGACTAAAATTTTCATCGCCTGTTCGCGGTTGGCGCTTTGCGAGCGTTCGCTCTGCGCCGCCACGGCAATGCCGGTCGGAATATGAGTTAGGCGCACCGCGGTTTCCACTTTATTGACGTTCTGGCCGCCCGGGCCCGAGGAACGGAATAAGTCCACCCGCAGTTCTTCCGGCTTGATCTGCACCGCGGCCATATCTTCCATTTCCGGCATCACTTCAACCAGCGCGAACGAGGTGTGGCGCAAATTATTGGCGTTAAAAGGCGAAAGACGCACCAGGCGATGCACCCCGCTTTCGTTTT
>CAZNNV010000051.1:0-5326 GCA_964574515.1 uncultured Candidatus Saccharibacteria bacterium | reverse complement strand
AAACATAATACGATTATTAGTATAAACAAAAAAGAACATTTTCGCAAGTTTTTTTGATGATTCTAATTGTTTTTTTATCAGATTTATGCACAATTTGGCGGTTGCATTTTGAGGTTAAATGCGGTAAAATATAAGCATAAAATAGGTAAACAATAAACGGTAATTATGAATTTAAGGGGCTACCTTTGGAGCATTGGCTTGGCTAGTGTCGTGGCGCTAGTTTCATTTTTGGCGATTTTGTGGTTTTTTACGCCCCAGAACGCTGATTTGTTAGTTTTTTCTCTTTTGCTCTTAAGCTTATTTATGGCTTTATGGGGATTTTTCAGCCTGTCGGGATTTTATTTGCGGAAGCGCAAGCATAGGGAAAAATCAGCCGTGTCTTTTTTAAGCATCTCTTTCCGCGAGGGGGCTTTATTGAGTTTATTATTGGTCGGATTTTTATTGATGCGTTTGACCCAGGTTTTTTATTGGTGGACGGCATTGATATTTTTAATCATTATTGTGGCGATTGAGATGGCTTGTTTATATCAAGAGGAATAATATGGACATAAATGAATTAAAAAATAAATTTCAGGAATTGATGGAAAAAGTCAGCGATAAAAAAACGCTGGCCGATTTAGAATTGAAATTTTTGGGCCGCAGAGGGGAAATAAATGATTTATTAAAGAAAATAAAAGACTTAGCCGCGGAAGAAAAAATTGCCGGTGGTAAATTGATTAATGATTTAAAAAAAGAAATAGAGCAGAAAATTATTATCAAGAAAAAGGATTTATTGGTTGCTGGCCAGGATTTAATCAAAAGAATTGATGTGACGGCGCCGGGTAGCCGGGTTGTCTCCGGCCATTTGCATCCCCGAACGCAGGTTTTGCGCAAAATTGAGGAAATTTTTATTTCTTTGGGTTTTTCGGTGATTGAGGGGCCGGAAGTGGAAACGCAGTGGTATAATTTTGAAGCGTTGAATATTCCCAAAGACCATCCGGCGCGGGATATGCAGGATACTTTTTATGTTAAGAATCCGGCTGGCCAAGAAGATTTGGTATTGCGGACACACACCTCGCCTAATCAAGTGCGGTTTATGGAAAAGAACAATCCGCCTTTGCGCATTATCGTGCCAGGTAAGGTTTTTCGCAACGAAGCGACGGATGCCACCCATGATTTTCAATTTTATCAAGTGGAGGGTTTAATGGTTGATAAGCATATTTCGGTGGCTAATTTTAAAGCGGTGATGGAGGAATTTTTTAAACGGCTTTATGGTCCAGGGGCGAAAATCAGGCTGCGGCCGAGCTATTTTCCTTTCACCGAGCCGAGTTTTGAGGTGGATTTATTCTGTGTTTTTTGCCAGGGTAAGGGTTGCCGGTTATGTTCAAACACCGGCTGGATTGAAATCGCCGGCGCCGGCATGGTCAACCAATTTGTTTTTGAATCAGCCGGCTATGTCCGCAATGAATGGCAGGGTTTTGCTTTTGGCATTGGTTTCGAGCGGATTGTTATGGCTAAACATAAAATCAGTGATATTCGATTATTTTCCAGCGGGGATATGCGGTTTTTAAAACAATTTTAACATGAAATTTTCATATAATTGGTTAAAAGATTATTTAGAAAAAATACCAGAACCGCAACAGTTGGCGGATGTTTTGACGATGCGGATTTTTGAAGTAGAGGAAGTTAAAAAAGCTGGCGATGATTTTTTATTGGATATTAAAATTCTACCTAATCGCGCGGTCGATTGTATGTCGCATTTGGGCATAGCGAGGGAAATAGCGGCGATTACAAAAACGAAATTTAAAGAACCGATTGGGCAGATTAATGAAAGCCATGACAAAAAAACCAGCGATTATCTGGCGGTGGAAGTAAAAGAAAAAAAACTTTGTCCGCGTTATAGCGGCCGGGTGGTTTTAAATATAAAAGTTGGTGAATCGCCGGAATGGTTGAAGAATAAATTAGAAACTTGCGGTTTACGTCCGATAAATAATATCGTTGATATCACTAATTTTGTAATGCTGGAAACCGGCCAGCCCCTGCATGCTTTTGATTTGGATAAAATTTCTGACGGAAAAATAATTGTCCGGCGCGCTAAAAAAGGCGAAAAAATCATCACTCTGGATGAGGGCCGGGCCGAGCGGGAATTAAATGATAACATTTTAGTCATTGCCGATAAGGCTAAGCCAATTGCCATCGCCGGTATTAAAGGGGGGCGGGGAACAGAAATTGAGACTAATACAAAAAATATTATTATTGAAGCGGCTAATTTTGAAGCGGTGAATATCAGAAAAAGCTCCAAGGCATTGAATTTACGGACCGACGCGTCAATACGGTTTGAAAATCGGCCGGATATTAATTTAACTTTGCCGGCGTTAGAGCGCTGCGCGATGCTGGTTAAAGAAATTGCCGGCGGCGAAATAGCCGAGGGAGCGGTTGACGTGGCCGCGACAGCGGTCAAACCATGGAATGTCGGCGTTGAGCATGATTATATTGAAAGTTTATTAGGGGTTAAATTAGCGAGCGGCGATATAATGGATATTTTTGAGATATTGGCTTTGCCGGCCGAAATTATAAAAAAAGATAAAAGTATTTTTTATGAGATACTGGCGCCAACGCGCCGTTCGGACTTGCAAACTGCCGAAGATCTAATTGAAGAAATCGGCCGGTTTTACGGTTATGAGAATATTAAGCCGGTTTTGCCGAATTGTTTGTTAATTCCGGCGCTGAAAGACGAGCAATTAATTTATGTGGATAAAATAAAAAGCATGATGCAGGGATTCGGCTACAGCGAAGTTTATAATTATTCGTTTATCAGCGAAGATGACAAAGAATTTTATGGTTTGGCGGATTTGGCGGAGGTTTTAAACCCATATTCGCGCGACCAGAAGTATTTACGCCCTAATTTAGCCGTTGGTTTTATAAAGAATATTCAGGAAAATAAACCTTACTTGGCCGGTAGCCGGTTTGTTAATGCCTTGCGGCTGTTTGAAATCGGCGACGTTTTTTTTGAAGGCGGCGATAAAATTGTTGAAACCAGAAAATTTGGCGGGTTGCTTTTTATGGAAAATAAAAAGTCAGGCGAGGCTTTTTATGAATTAAAAGGCGTGGTGGAAACCCTGTTTGACAAATTGGGTTTGTCTGATGTTTGGGAAGATGATTATATCCAGGGGGGCTTGCCAATCAATTTTAAGAATATTTTACAAATCGGCAAAGTTTCTCAGATAAAAATTGGCGACAAAGCGATCGGCTGGCTGGGAAAAATAAACGAGGATATTTTAGAGCGGCTAGAAATAAAAGGCCGGGTGGCTATTTTCGAAATTAATTTTACCGATATAATTTCTTTTATCAATGAAGAAAGGGAATATGAGCCGCCGTCTAAATTTCCGGCTATCACGCGGGATTTGGCGGTTTTATCCAGCGAAGACACTAAGGTTGAGAATATTTTGAACGTTATTGAAGGCGCCGGTGGCGGACTGTTGGATGACGTTAATATTTTTGATATCTATGAGAACGATAAGGAGGATATTAAAAGTTTTGCTTTCCATTTGGTTTTTCAATCATATGAAAAAAATCTGACTGATAGCGAAGTAAATAAATTAATGGAAAAAATAATTAAGGCAATTGAGGATGAGGGTTGGGAGGTAAAAAAATAAGTTAAATTCTAAAAAGTTTATGGCTAAAATAAAAAAACAAGAAAAAACAGCAGGCAGTGGGAATGGCAACGGTAATTATACCGCTAAAGATATTTATGTTTTGGAGGGTTTGGAGCCGGTGCGCAAGCGGCCAGGCATGTATATCGGTTCGACCGGTGTTGACGGCGTGCATCATTTGATTTGGGAAGTAATGGACAACTCTATCGATGAAGCGATGGCCGGTTATTGTACGGAAATTGAATTGGCATTGTTGCCGGATAATCGCGTGCGAGTGCGCGATAATGGCCGCGGTATTCCGGTAGAAATCCATAAACAGACTAAAAAATCGGCGTTGGAAACCGTCATGACTACGCTGCACGCCGGCGGCAAATTTGGCGGCGAATCATATAAGGTTTCTGGCGGTTTACATGGCGTCGGTGTTTCGGTGGTAAACGCGTTGTCCAAATGGCTACGTGTTGAGGTTTGCCGCGATGGCATGCTCTACGCTCAAGAATACAATCAAGGTAAACCCAAATATAGCGTTAAGAAGCTTGGTAAATGCGGCGCGCAAGGCACGACCGTTTTCTTTGAGCCGGATCCGGAGATTTTTAAAGAAATTAAGTTTAATTGGGAGATGATTTTAAGCCATTTGCGCCAGCAGGCCTATTTAACGAAGGGGGTCAAAATTAAAATTCGCGATTTGCAGCAAGTTGACCGGCCGGCGGAAGGATTTTTTGGCGTTTGCGGTCCGGCGGCCCTTAAAAAGAAAATTATTCCGGAACAAAAAGGCGGTGACACCGGTGAGCGTTCTCATAGTTTTTTCTTTGAAGGCGGCATTGTCTCTTATGTTAAGTTTTTGAACAACGATGAGACGCCGCGCCACGATAATATTTTTTATGTTAACCGTGAAGCTGAAAATATCCAGGTGGAAGTCGCTTTTCAATATACCGACGAGTTACAGGGTTATGAAATGAGTTTTGCCAATAATATCCATACGACTGAAGGCGGAATGCATTTAACCGGTTTTCGCACGGCTTTGACGCGGGGGCTCAATGATTACGCGCGCAAAAATAATTTTTTAAAAAGCACAGAAGAAAATTTAACGGGTGATGATGTCCGCGAGGGTTTAACGGCGGTAATTTCCGTGAAGCTCCGCGAGCCGCAGTTTGAAGGACAGACCAAAGCCAAGCTGGGTAATCCCGAGGCCAGGTCGGCAGTGGATACGGTTGTGGCGGCGGCCCTGGAGGAATACCTGGAAAAAAGCCCTAATGATGCCAAAGAAGTTTTAGGTAAATGTATTTTAGCATCGAAGGCGCGCCAGGCGGCCAAAGCGGCGAAGGATACCGTGTTGCGCAAGGGCGTATTGGAGGGTCTCGCTTTGCCAGGCAAACTGGCTGATTGTTCTTCGCGCAGTCCGGAAGAATCGGAATTGTTTATCGTTGAGGGTGACAGCGCCGGTGGTTCTGCCAAACAAGGCCGCAACCGGAAGTTTCAGGCGATTTTGCCGCTCAGGGGAAAAATTTTGAACGTGGAAAAGGCACGGCTGGATAAAGCTCTGACTTCTAAAGAAATCAAAGCGCTGGTTATCGCCCTGGGCACGGCTATTGCCGAATCGTTTGATATTTCTAAATTGCGCTATCATCGCATTGTCATTATGACTGATGCCGATGTTGACGGCGCCCATATTCGCACCTTGCTTCTGACGCTTTTTT
>CAZNNV010000050.1:0-5328 GCA_964574515.1 uncultured Candidatus Saccharibacteria bacterium | reverse complement strand
CCGGATAACTGACGCCTATCAGCTGCAAGCCATTGATTAATTCTATCTCATCATCCAAAATTTTTATTTTCGTCTGATTTAAAACATGCTCAGCCCGCGATAAACCCAGATATGTCTCATGGTTGCCGGTGACAAAATAGACGCCTTGCGGCGCGGTTAATTTATTCAATGGCTCAACCAACTCGTCCAATGAATCGCCGTCAATGCCGTCAAATAAATCGCCGTCAATTAAAATCATTTCCGGCTGCTGGGCATTAATTTTCTCAGCCATCTTATCCATAAAATCCGCCCGATAAATATGGCCTAGATGGACATCGCTAATCATGATAATTTTTTTGCCCTGCCACGTTGCGGGCAAATCACTGATTTTTACGCTGATATTATTAATAATCGGATGAAACGCATTCCAGACGCCGTAGACAGCAATAACCAAGGAAATGCCAAAAAGCCCCGCGCCCAAGGTGGCCCGATTAACCTTAATATTAAATAGCCGTGCCAGCCAAATACCCAGCCAAAAACCGGATACGCCATAAAGAAACCGCGCGAATATATTACCCTGCCAATAATGCGCCAAAAGCGATGATAAAACAAAACTCACCATCAAAAAACCCAGCCCAACCGCTAAAATATTTTTGGCTAATTTGCTCAAGACGAAAAAACGCACCGCGGAAAACCAAATCAGATAATGCGCGCCGAATAGAATTAAAACGGCTAAAATTAAAAATAAAACCATTATATACATAATGTTTCTAAATCTATTCTAACACCCCAATAAACACAGAGTAAACCCCTACGCCTAGGCATTGGTCTGGGGGTAAATAAAAAACCCGTCGCGCTTCGCGGACGAGATATGGTGGCAACTGATTCGGTTTAATAAAAACCGAATCAGTTGCCGAATTTGATTGTTTTACTCCTTTTTATCAATAAAGTCCATCAGCTCCCTGAGCTGCCTGATGGCATCTCCAGCATCATCAGTGGTCTTTTTGCCTTGTATCTGTCTCTGGATAGCCAAATCAAACTCAATCTTTAAAAAGGCCCTGACGATCGAGACAACTTTTTCCATTTTGGCCGGAACCGATAAAAGTCCGGCTAACGCAATAAGGCCAGGGTCGCCTTGTTGTTCCGGCATCGTTGGTTTCTTGTTAACGGCGGGGCTTTCGGGAACAATTTTCTTTTTAGTGCGGCGAGGCTTTGACGGTAAATCTGCTTTAGCGCCGTACTTTTTCTTTTGCCCGGTGAAAGCCAAATCTTTCAGATCCCGAATGTATGAATAAGACCGCCCGGCGAGCTTGCCAAGCACGCTTAACTTCATGCCCTTTTCCAAGATGACTTTAACGCCTTCTAAAACTGATTGACTGGGCGATTCGCCGAAAGAAAGACCCTTTATGTCTTTCATCAGTTTTTTTTCTTTTTCTGTTAATTCGACTTCTTTTTTTCTTCCCATGACCCCCTCCTCATAAGAAATCTCGATCCCTTTGAACGGATCATAAAGTTCGTTCCAGATAACTGCCGCTTCCGCTTCCAAAACGGAAACAGGAATAATCGGCTCCCCCGTTACAACTTTTTCCTCATTATCACCTCCCCCGATATGTTCGTCGTCTTGCGTTTCTTTAAATCCAATCTCTAAATTCTTAATCGCCTCCAGCATTGGTTCAACATCCGGCAATGCCTGTTTTTCCGGTATCGGAGAAAACGGCACTGTCTCCAAGGCGGCTTCTTTTACCGCTTTAGAGATTATTTTACCGTCTTTTTTGTATCCGCCGGCCAGCCAAGCACTTAGCTTCGGCCAAGATATGCCGGTTTCAAACAAAATGTCTTTTATGGCAGCGCCTTTTTCTTTAATGGCCCTGACTTTTTCTATAAAGTCATCTTCCGGCCATTCGCCCCACCCTAAACTCTTGACGCCGCTTAATATTCTTTTGTCATCTTCCGTCAGATTATAATGCGATTTGGGCTGGCGAGATTTCTTTTCTTCCTCCACCGGATCCGATGAAGGCGGCAACGCCGGCATAGCGCTTTTTTTCTTTTTTCCCGCACCTGCCCCCAAAGCCGATGATTCGGATAATAATTTTTCTATGGCTTCAATATCCTCTTCATCAACCTTTAATTGCCTTAATTTGTCTTTTAATTCAACCAGTGCCTCTTTAGGCTGGCTGTCACAAATATCCGCCAGTTCTTCGGCTTCCGCTTCCTGGTCTCCTGCTGGTATAAGCCGAAAAAGCATTCCGATTTCAAAAGTCAGAATTTCGGCTAAATCCAGCCAGTCAAGGGCGGCAAAATTAATCTCATCCTCAATCGCCAGAACAGCCCTAATCCAAGAAGCCTCTTGATTAATCTTTTCAGCCAACTGCTCGGCGCTTAATCCCGATTCATCGCTGACTTCTTTAACGAGCTGGATAAGCCGATGGCCGAAAGTTATTTCTTTTATTTCAGCCAATTTCCCGGAATCCAAAAATCCCGGTTTTTTATTTTCTTGACCGCCCATAGCTTTCTCCTCTAATTCGTCTTCCAAGATTTCTCCCGGCGAAAAATCAGTTTCTATTTTCGGTTTAAATGGCATTAGCCGCAGCGGCTTAGCTGGCTTTGTTCCAACATTTTTTCCCGCCGCCTTTTTTTCTCTATTTGACTGAGAGACCGCCTTGTTTCTCAGTTTTGAATATTCTTGACCTAATAGAAAAGAGCATTCTTTAAATTCTTTGCCGACGCATTTGCCAGCCAGCTCTATTCTTTTTTCAAGAGAAAACTTCATCAAAACATAAGCAACGTCAAGCTGTATCCGATCCCTTATCGGCACGCTCGGCCCCATCCTTTTAATAAGCCAGTCATTATTTTCCGACAGCAAAACTTTGGCTAAAGGCGGCGCGCAAGAAAAAACCTCTGCGATTTCCAATGTTTGATTATCCAACGGATAGTCGTCGAATTTCTTTTCCCTCGCCACTTCCTTCATCGCCTTGGCCAACTCCACAAAATTAGGAAAATCAGCGACTTTTCTAATTTTGAAGTTAACGCTTGGGATCACGGGCTGGGATTTAATAATTTCGGCTGCAGTCTGAACAACGGGCTCCACTCTGAAAGGTTGCTCAAAATCATATGGCTCAAAATGAATATCCGTTTCTTTTCGGCTCTGGCCAAAAATGAGGGACCAAAGTTTTTCGCCCATTGGTTGGACAATGATCATGCCATCGCGCGTCTCACGAGTGGCGTCCGGGCCATAGGTTAAGTGAAATTTACATAATAGAATTCCATTACCATTGCTAACGATTGTAATTTCGCGCCTAGCATGCTTCTCAATTATCTTTCTGATCTGATCAGACGATAATTGTACCATGCAAGCAGGACACAGACGAAATAATGAATCACATCGCTCCGGCAGGCAAAATTGCAATTGATTGGTTTTTATCCGCGAAGCCTCAAAACAAAGGACTTCCGTGACCATCAATCCTTTTCTGATGGCACACTTCAAATCTTTTCTGTATTCCGCCATTGCCATGGTCCGCCACCCCCTTTCTTTTCTAAAATAATTTTCAGTATAAAAAAATAACTAAAGTTGTATTCTGATTTTAAAAAACCGCCCCAACATCAAAAAATACCCTTTTATCCATTATATAAATCTAACCGCCTGAGCTGATAAAGTCAACGCTTCGTCAGGCTCGGCATAAATACTTCGTCAGTCTCAATATAAATAAAAAAAGCCCCGCAGTTGCGGAACAAAATAATGGCAGTGATTGGTTCAGTTTTTATTAAACCGAACCAATCACCGCAGATAAAAAGACTAAATTAGCTTTCCAATAACAACCATCTGCCGGCAGTCACGGCCAGGAGTGGCTAAGAGCGCCTCAGATATTCCCCCACCTGAATTTTCGGCCTGAAAAAGGGCCCCGTTTATAATTAATTCCGAAACTGCTGGCGCGCCGCCGGGCTGGAGCGCCGTAAATCTCCTTCCATCAACTATGATTTCAACAATTTTTATTCTCATCATTAATTCCATCACCTCCCGCGATTAAATTTTCTCCCCTTAAAAACGACTGCCCGCTTAAACGGTGAAGAACATTTGCCGCAAACTTCCCGGCAACTGAACCTGCCCGATTTATCGGCACAGACGCCGCCGAATGTCCTGTCTTTTATAATCGGACAATAAAATCCTGGCTCATCCGGATCTTTTGGCAAAGAAACTCCCTCGGGAAATCTCGGATGATAAAACCGGTTAAAAACCATATAAGGGAAAAATTGACTCACTCTTGCCCTCCTTTCATCAATATCAATATTAAGAACTCATAAAAAAACCAAATAACTAAAGCTATATTTCTTCAAATTTAACTTTCCTTTTTATTAATTTAATGCTCGGCGCGCTGGCCAAGCTCATGATTAATTTTACCACAATATTCGTCAGAATTATCTGCCAGACCGTGGCTAACGGCAAGACGCCAGCAAAAGCAATCAGACCGAAAATAAAACTGTCTACCAATAAACCGATAAAATTTGAACCCAAAACCGCCAATATGTCATTTGTCCTTTTATATATAATAGAAAAAACTTCCGTGTCAATTAGTTCCGAAATGACTTGTGCGATAATGCTCGCCAAAACAATCCGACCAATCGGCAATAAAATCTGTTCATAGGCGGCCTGGAAACCCCAAACCGGATCCGGCGTCATCCGGCCTACCAGCCAAAAAAGGCCAAACATGATTAAATTTAATCCCGCGGCGATAAAGATGACCTGCCGGGCAATAATTTTACCGCAAGTTTTATGGACAAAATCCCTGAGCGTAAAAGTCAGCGGATAAATCACCGTCCCGCCGTCAATGGACATATTGAGTATCGGCAGCAGCGCGATTTTAGTTGATAAAATATTGGCGAAAAGCTGGAAAGAAATATAAAACGACGAAGCCAATAAAAAAATATTTATCTTGAATTTTTCCGGCATAAGATAATTTTTAAATTTAATTTAAGTTAAGCATAAAAAACACTGGCTGTCTATCTGAATATCAAATAAAAAAAACGCCCCGAAAAAGGCGCTCCAGAGATAAAGGCATCTAATAAATAGATGCCTTTAATATGTCTAGAATCCTAGAGGCATTCCCGATGAAGCAGGAAGCGACTCCAGAACTCGCGTGGCTTGGCTAAAGAACGTGAGCAGGAAAGATACCATTGCGTGAATAAGAGGCAATAGCACTCCCAAAACTACAACCATAGCCGCCAAACTTATGAATTTATACATCGCA
The DNA here is from genome assembly GCA_964574515.1 of uncultured Candidatus Saccharibacteria bacterium. Lineage (GTDB taxonomy): Bacteria > Patescibacteriota > Minisyncoccia > Portnoybacterales > GWB1-42-6 > CAZNNV01. The sequence continues at coordinate 106 of CAZNNV010000050.1, read as the reverse complement.
GTTTGGCAAAGAGAGGATCTTAGAGGCAGCCCGACTAGCTGCCCCGGCTATAATGTAGCCTTTCTCTCCTGCCCCAAACCCGAAGGCTTAAGGCAAGAGAGAAACC
>CAZNNV010000049.1:364-5490 GCA_964574515.1 uncultured Candidatus Saccharibacteria bacterium | reverse complement strand
CATTCTTTCCCGGCGGACGATTGACCGAGTGACCTCCACGCCGCACTTATCGCAAACAATCCCCTTATATCTAATACGCCGGTATTTGCCGCAATAACATTCCCAGTCCTTTTCTGGACCGAATATCCGTTCACAAAATAATCCGTCTTTTTCCGGCTTTTGCGTGCGGTAATTTATTGTTTCCGGTTTTGTCACTTCGCCGTGCGACCAAACCAAAATCTCCTCAGGCGAGGCTAATTTAAGTTTGATAGCTTTGAAATCGGAAACTTTGATGGACATAAAATTTTATATTTAATTATCTCTATTTCTTTCCCGCTCCTCATCATTTTCTTCTTTCACGCCAATTAATTCTACGCCTAATCCCAGCGCTTTTAACTCTGAAACTAAAACGTTAAATGAAGCCGGCACATTTGGCGCTTTAATGGTTTGGCCGCGGATAATCGCATCATAGGTATTGGCGCGCCCAACCACATCATCGGATTTAATGGTCAACATCTCCTGTAGGGTGTGCGCCGCGCCATAACCTTCCAACGCCCAAACTTCCATCTCACCAAACCGCTGGCCGCCGAATTGCGCCTTGCCGCCCAATGGCTGTTGCGTAATCAGCGAATACGGCCCGATAGAACGCATATGAATTTTATCTTCAACCAAATGATGCAATTTCATTATATAAATATAGCCGACAGTAACTTTTTCTTTTAATGATTCACCGGTATAGCCATCATATAAAACAACCTTGCCGTCCAATGGCAAATCGGCTTTAGCTAATTCTTTTTTAATATCTTCTTCGGTCGCGCCGTCAAGCGACGGGGTCACCGCTAAATAATTCAGCTTTTTTGCCGCCCAACCTAAATGAGTTTCCAAAATCTGCCCGATATTCATACGCGAAGCAACGCCCAACGGATTTAAAATAATATCCACCGGCGTGCCGTCTTCCAAGTAAGGCATGTCCTCGACCGGTAAAATCCGGGAAATAACGCCTTTGTTGCCATGGCGGCCGGCTAATTTATCGCCGACCATCACCTTGCGCAGCTCCGCCACTTCCACTTGAATAGTTTTAATGACGCCAGCCGGCAGCTTATCGCCTTTTTCGCGCGAAAAAACCTTAATGCCGATAATCCGGCCCCGTTTGCCGTGAGGCAAACGCAAAGAAGTGTCTTTAACATCCCGCGCCTTATCACCGAAAATCGCCCTAAGCAGCCGCTCTTCAGCCGTTAAATCCGCTTCACCTTTGGGGGAAATTTTACCAACTAAAATATCATTCGGGCCGACTTCCGCACCAATTCTGATAACTCCTTCTTCGTCCAAATCTTTTAATTTATCTTCACCGACATTAGGAATGTCCGGCGTAGTTAATTCCGGCCCCAGCTTAGTCTCCCGCACATCGCAAGAGTAATCTTCAATATGAACCGAGGTATAGCGGTCTTCTTGCACGACCCGTTCCGAAAGAATAATGGCGTCTTCAAAATTATTGCCCCGCCAGGACATAAAAGCCACTAAAAAATTCTGGCCCAATGCCAGCCGCCCCTGATCGGTGCCGGCACCGTCAGCCAATAAATCCCCTTTCTTAATTTTCTGGCCCGGCTTAACCAACGGGTGCTGATTAATAGAAGTAAATTGGTTAGTTTTAACAAAAGTATGTAAATGGTAATTTTTAATAATCGGCCGGCCATTTTTATCCTTATCTTTAGTTTTAAGAGAAACATGGTCGGCGTCAGCTTCTAATATTTCACCTTCTTCCTGGGCAATAATTAATTGGCCGGAGTCAGCTGCCGCCTTTTTTTCAACACCGGTGCCGACCAACGGCGCCTGCGGCTTGATACAGGAAACGGCCTGGCGCTGCATGTTAGATCCCATCATCGCGCGCGTGGCATCATCATGTTCCAAAAACGGAATAAGTGATGTGCCAATAGAAATAAATTGCTGGGCCGAAACATCAATAAAATCAATTTTTTCTCTCTTGGTAATGCTGGGCTGGCCTTTAACGCGCGCTTCAACGCGTTCATTAATAATCAGGCCTTTCGCGTCTATTTCTTCATTAACATTTGTAATATTAACCTTTTGCTCATCAAAAGCATTTAAAAAAACAATTTCATTGGTGACTTTTCCGTTAACCACCTTCCGGTATGGCGTTTCTAAAAAGCCAAATTCATTGAGGCGTGAAAAAGAAGCAAACTGGCCGACCAAGCCGATGTTCGGGCCTTCCGGCGTCTGAATCGGACAAATCCGGCCGTAATAAGTTGAATGCACATCACGGACTTCAAAACCAGCCCGTTCGCGGGTTAAGCCACCCGGCCCCATCGCGGAAATACGGCGCTTGTGTTCCAGTTCCGCTAAAGGATTAACTTGATCCATAAATTGCGACAGCTGCGAATTGGTGAAAAATTCTTTGACCGAAGCGATAAACGGCCGCGCGTTGACCAATTGCGCCGGCGTCAAAGTGGTAATATCCATCGTGGTCATCCGATCACCAATAATGCGTTCCATGCGCGCCATGCCGGTGCGCAATTTATTTTGCAATAGTTCGCCAGCCGCCCGCACGCGCCGATTAGCCAAATGGTCAATATCATCGGGTTGGGCCTGCGGATTATTATTGAGCTTGATCATCTCTTTGATAACCAAAACTAGATCCCCAATTTTCAGTGTTCTATTTTCCTTATTCAACGGCGTGTTTAATCCCAGCCGCAAATTAAATTTCCAACGGCCGACTTTCGCTAAATCATATCTTTCAAAATTAAAAAACATCGCCTCAATCATTTGCTGGGCGTTATCAACGGTCGCTAAATCTCCGGGCCGAATTCTTTTATAAACTTCAATAAAACCTTCGCCCTGATTATGAGCCGCGTCCCGTTTAATAGTCGCCTCAATATATTTATTCTCGCCTTTATCGGTATCGGCAAAAGCGGCTAATAATTTTTCGTCCGTTTCCAAACCAAAAGCCCGGAGCAGTGAGGTTACCGGCACTTTTCTTTTGCGGTCAATTTTGACCGAAATAATATTATTGGCGTCAGTTTCAAATTCCAGCCAGGCGCCGCGATTAGGAATAATTTTAGCGCCAAAAAGTTTCCGTCCGCGGAAATTATCGGCGGTGAAAAAAACGCCGGGCGAACGGATTAATTGCGAGACGACAACCCGCTCAATACCATTAACAATAAAAGTACCTCGCTCAGTCATGACAGGAAATTCGCCTAAATATATTTCTTGTTCTTTTGTGTCGCCGGTTTTTTTGTTGACTAAGCGAAGCTTAGCGCGCATCGGCGCCTCATATGAAACGTTGCGCTGTTTCGCTTCCACTTCATCATATTTCGGTTCGTCAAAATAATAATCGGCAAAATAGAGCTCCAATTCTTTACCGCTCCAATCGCGAATCGGCGAGACCTCATCAAAGAGCTCCCGCAAGCCTTTCTCCACAAACCATTTATAAGAATCCAATTGTGCTTGGATGAGATTTGGCAGCGGAGTCGCGTTGGGATTTTTACCAAAAACTTTTTCCTGCATTTTGGTTTAATTTATAAATTAAACGGGGCGTTCTGCCAACAGAGAAACAGCGCGCAAATGCCAAGCCCCGATGAGAGGTTAAATGAATTAAATTATTTAATTGAGAGCACTATTTGAATACGTATCTTTTTCTTAAAATAGCAAAAAACAATAAAACACCCTTTTTCGGGGCTTTATGAATTTAAGTATCCTTCAGTTCATTGATGCATATTATATTTGACTTCCCTCAAATAATTGTATCTATTTCATTATACACAACATCTAAAATCTGTCAACCTCTGTGGCGCAACCAATTTTTTATTTAAGTGATATATCGCCTTTTAAGGCATATTCTCCAATTCGGCATAATTCCTCAAGCACCCTGGTTTCAGAAACCTTATTTTTCCACCAGTTGTCTTTCCTTATGTTTTTTTCGCCTATAATAGGCAAAAAATAATATTCAATATTTTCCGGAAAAAATTTTTTCGCGGTCATTAACACCCTTCTTGTATGAAACGCTTTACAAACGAACATTATTTTTTTAATATTTTTAAAACCTATAGCTTCTTCAATTATCGGCATAGAATTAATAATATTTTCTTTAGTATTAGTCGCTTCCCGCTCAAGCAAAAAATTTTTCTCTGGAATTCCCAATTTAATGCCTTGTTTATAAAATCTGTCAGCCTCTATTTCATTTAGCTTGTCCTTACTGTGGCCGGTGATAAATATTTTATCGGTAATTTTTTTGTCATATATTTTTTTTACTTCATCCATGGTTTCTAAATGACTGCTGCCAAAAACAAATATTAAATCTGTTTTTTCTATTATTTCTGACTCTAAAAAAAGAAAATTAGTGATGGCTTCAATTGTGGATAATTTTTCGAGCATAAAAAATAATTATACTGATTATAATTGATGTTATTTTTTATCTAAACCGCCCCTAATTCCTTCTTGCCCTGAACGATAATATTTTGCAACAAACCGAGGGCAAGAAAGTTAAAGAGGAGGCCGCTGCCGCCATAACTGAGAAAAGGCAAAGAAATGCCAGTGATAGGCATGATACCCAGATTCATGCCAACATTAATAAAAACTTGGATTAAAATTAATAAAGCGTAGCCGGCGGCAATCAAGCGAAAAAAATTATTGGAAGCAGTTAAGCAAATATTTATCACCCGCCATAAAATAAATAAAAACAAAGCACAAATAAAAGCCACGCCGAAAAATCCCCATTCCTCCGCTAAAACGGCAAAGATAAAATCCGTGTGTTTTTCCGGCAAAAAATTAAGTTGCGATTGCGAACCATGGCCTAACCCTTTGCCCCACCAACCGCCGGAACCAATGGCAATCTTGGCCTGATTTAAATTATAACTTGAACCCAACGGATCATGCGCCGGATCTAAAAAAGTTATAATCCGATTTTTTTGATATGGCTTTAAAACAAAAACCCAACCAACACTGCCAACTATTAATAATAAGACCGCCAAAACAAATAATTGTGGGCGATTAAGACCTATAGCAATCAGCATTCCAATCCAAACAAAAAACATGATGATGGCTGAACCCAAATCGGGCTGAACAAGAGTAATGCCGATTGGAATCATACAATATAATCCGGAAACGATAATGTGGCGGTAGTCATTAATATGAAT
>CAZNNV010000049.1:0-354 GCA_964574515.1 uncultured Candidatus Saccharibacteria bacterium | reverse complement strand
AAATAAAACGATAATTAAATGCCTCGGCTTAATGCCGCTTAACAGCACAACACCCAACCAGGTAAAAACCATAATTAAAGCCGACCCTAAATCCGGCTGCAATAAAACCAGCCCGACGGGCAAAAAAGCGTAGCCGGCCGACAAAATAATATGCCTGATGCGATAAACTTCAACATGACGGGCGGAAAAATATTTAGCCAAAACCAAAACAACGGCCAGCTTAGCTAGTTCTACCGGCTCAAAATTTAACGAACCGACACTAAACCAACTGATAGAGCCCCTGATTTTAGAACCCGATAAAAGCACGCCAACCAGCACTAAAACAACAAAAAAATACAGCCCAACGAGAACAGC
>CAZNNV010000048.1:287-5542 GCA_964574515.1 uncultured Candidatus Saccharibacteria bacterium | reverse complement strand
TTATTTTTATGAGTATTATAATGTCGCTACTTCGTCTTCCGGGCTGATGCCATCATCGCCATCCGCATCTTCCGCAACTTCTTCTTTCGGCGTTTCTTCTTCCGGCGTTTCTTCTTCGTCGCCGTCAATCAAATTAATAAATTTTGTGTAATCGATCATTGTATTTTTTTGAGATTATTGTTATTTCGACCTTTAAAAAAGTTTCAATGCCGTTATTCTATTTTATTATCTTTTTAGTGTCAAGGCGTTTTTCTGTGGAAAACTATGGGCGGCGCAAAGGGCGATAGCCAGGGCGTCAGCCGCGTCGTCCGGTTTGGGAATTTCTTTTAAATTCAAGATGACCTTAACCATTTTTTGCACTTGCTGTTTCTCGGCGCGGCCATAGCCGGTAACAGCCTGTTTGACTTGGAGTGGCGTGCATTCAAAAATCGGCAGGTTATGCAATGTGCCGCAAAGCAGGATAACGCCGCGCGCCTGGCTGACCTTGATCGCGGTTTTTAGATTCTTAAAAAAGAATAGGTCTTCAACCGCCAGCAGGGCGGGCTGATGTTTTTTAATATATTTTGTCAGCTGATTATATAAATCTTTTAAACGTTCGGGTGCGCTCTCTTTCGGCGAGGTCCGAAAGCAGCCATATTCTTTAATAACGGCTTTTTTGTTTTTATATTCGATTAGGCCATAGCCGATTAAAGCCGTACCTGGGTCAATGCCGAGGATAAGCATAAGTATTTATGTGAAATTATGAATTTGAGATATTAGAATAAATTTCATTGACATCATCATGTTCATCCAGCGCTTCAAAAAGTTTTTCAATTTGTGTCTGAATTTTATCATCCGGCGGCGGGATGGCATTTTTTGGCCGCCAGCCCAGCGAGGCTTCGCTGACCCGCCAGCTGGCGGATATTTGCCCGTCTTCTAATGTTTTTTTTATTTCATTCAGTTTTTCAGGCGCGGTATAAATTTCCAGATTTTCGTTATCCAGCCAATTCAGATCCTGCGCGCCCGCTTCAATAGCCCACAGTTCTAAATCGTCTTGGTTAATTTTATTATCCGCCAGTGCGATGTTAATAATGCCGACATGCTCAAACAGCCAGGCCACGGCGCCGCCCTCGGCCATTTTGCCATGGTGTTCGCCCAAGAGAAATTTTATTTCGCTAATCGTGCGGTTTTTGCTGTCAGTGGTGCCTTCAATGATTAACGCCGTGCCAACCGGGCCATAGGCCTCAATCAAAAAATTTTCAAGCCGCACGCCGGCAATTTCGCCGGTGCCGCGTTTAATCGCCCGATCAACATTGTCGGCCGGCATATTTAAAGACCGTGCTTTATCAATCAGCATGCGTAAAGTGATATTGGCGCTTGGGTCACCGCCTTTTTCCCGGGCGGCGATGGTAATTTGCCGCGCCAGCTTGCTGAAGAGTTTGCCGCGTTTGGCATCCGTCAGCGCTTTTTTGTGTTTAATTTGGGACCATTTAGAATGTCCGGACATGGAAAATCTTGAATAAAAAATTAGAATTGGGCGGGAGGCTGGGCAGGGCCTCCCAATTTGGGAATTAATTTTTTGGAACTTTTATACTAATCCAAGGCATTTGGGACAAGTGACATCTTTTTTTCCACCCCTTATTCTTTGAACGGCTATGGGGGGAATCAAATCATCCGTATCGCAGGCCACTCCCTTTCGGTTGTCTTTTTTGAATGTGGCATTATCGGATCCTTTGTAGGTGAGTGGCGGCAGATTTTTTAAAATATGGACTTGTCCTTTGACTTTGCCGAGCTCGATAGCCATAGTTAGTGCCTCCTTTCTATCAGAAACATTTTAAGAACATTAAAATTTGCCCAATTCTAATTCTTCATTTCAAATTTTTAAGGACAATAATAATTTATTTTAAATTTTCAGCATCTATTTGTCAATTTTTCCGCTTTGCCGGCGTTTGAAATAAATTAGGCCGGTGGCCGCGAGGCCGGAAAAAATAATCAGGGCGGATAAAGTTAAAATTGTTTTTAGTTTAGCTGGCCAGCTGGCGGACCCGATCGCGCCTTGGATATTAGCCGAGAGATTGTTGTCGGATAAATTTTCGTTATTGGTTGTTTGGCCATTAGGGGTATTGGTGTTATCGATCAAGGGCGTGGCCACTATATTTTTATTACCCGATGTTTGGCTGGCTGTGTTGGTTTGTCCGACTAAAACCGCGTCTTGGCGGGTGGCAATTTGAGGCGCATTGTTAGCCGAAGCCGTTTGGAGATCATCATCATTGTTAATAATAGCAGTATTTTGGGTAGCCGTTTTTTTATTAGCCGCGCCGGGCGTAGGTTGATTAGTCCAAAGCCACTTGTCATTGAAGCGGGCGACAGCCATATTTTGTTTGCTTTTAGCATAAGAAACAGAATGGACCACTTGGTCATCTGGCCAGAGCAGGCGGACTTCATCCCCGTCGTTATTCAAAATATTCCTTGGCAGTTCAATAACTAAAAATTCATTTGGCCCTATTTTAGTCTCGTCGGGAATTATTTGCGGTTTAGTTGTGTTGGCTTCATCGTCAATTTGCCAGCCGGTCAGATTGATTGTTTCCTGACCGAGGTTATAAATTTCCAACCATTCTTTCTGATCCTTAACCGGATAGGGCAGAAATTCATTGAGATAAATATCTTGGGAATATTGGTAAGCTGTTTCAGTGCCGGCGTTGTTTGTTGTCGAGGGAACATCTTCGATTTCATCCATCACTGTTGGTGTTGGTGTGGGCAAGGTGGAGGGTATTGGCGTGGGTGATGGTATTGCCCCTAAAACACTGTTTATTGTGCCTGGCGTGCCGCCATCAATATAACTTTCTTTTAGCAATGCGCCATCCCACTCTAAAGTTTTACTATTGCCATTGGCACCCATGTTTTTATTATAGGAAACAGAATTTATTTCAACGTTGTCTTTGTCTAAAATTTTTAGTGTGGCGGAAGTGTTATTCAAGCTCATGACCGTGTCGATAATCGTACCGGTATAATTCGGCAAATCAGTGGTCAGCTGCTGCGCGTCGCCGGCTAAAAGTAAAAAACCGCCGGCCGGAATCACGAGCGAACCGCGCGAGCCGTTTTTCCCCGGCGCGTTGAGACCATGGTTGGTAGCGCTGTCGCCGTCGTTAAATTTATGGTCCGTTAAATCAATATCAGTTGCGCCGGCATTATATATTTCCACCCATTCGTGTTTGTCATCCGTGCCGGCCAGGTCATACATGATTTCATTAATGACAAGGCTAGCGGCAAAAACATATTTTGGCAGAAATAAAAAAGCCAGCAGTATTGTATTAATAGTGATGGCGATTTTTATGGCTTTCTTTTTTTGCTTCATATCAATTTTTCTTGCGTGCTGTCTAAGTATTTCAGGCCTAAGTGTTCGTAGGCCGAGCGGGTGGCAACGCGGCCGCGGGGCGTGCGTGCCAAAAAACCCAGCTGCATGAGATATGGTTCATAGATATCTTCTATTGCGTCCTGTTCTTCATTGCAGGCGGCGGCAATGGATTGCAAACCGACCGGTCCGCCATCAAATTTTTCAATAATCATTTTTAAAATCCGGATGTCAGCCGGTTCGAGACCCAGCTCGTCTACTTCCAGCATTTTTAGCGCTTTAGCGGCCAGATCAGCGGTAATTTGGCCGTCGCCTTTGACTTGCGCAAAATCACGGACGCGTTTTAAAAGGCGGTTGGCAATGCGGGGCGTGGAGCGGGCGGATTTAGCGATGATTTTTATTGCTTGCTGTTCGGCGGCAATATCTAAAATTCTCGCCGAGCGGTGAATTATTTTTTCAATATCTTCCGGTTGATAAAAATCCAGCCGATAAGTCACGCCGAAACGCGAGCGGAGAGGTGAGGAGAGGAGTCCTGGGCGGGTCGTGGCCGAGATTAAAGTAAATTTTGGCAAATCCAGCTGGAGAGTGCGTGCTGAAGGCCCTTTGCCAATAATAATATCTAGTTTAAAATCTTCCATCGCCGGATAGAGCACTTCTTCAATCATTTTATTCAGGCGGTGGGCTTCGTCTATAAAGAGGACGTCATTTTCCGCGAGGTTGGTGAGAATAGAACCTAAGTCACCGACCCGCTCGATAGCTGGTCCGGAGGTGACTTTAATGCCGACATTCATTTCGCGGGCGATAATATGGGCGAGGGTGGTTTTACCCAGTCCCGCTGGACCGCATAAAAGGACATGTTCAATTGCTTCGCCGCGTTTTTTAGCCGCGCCGATTAGAATACGCAAATTTTCCTTGATTTTTTCCTGTCCCTGGTATTCGACAAAGCTGCTCGGCCGCAGGGTAAAATCAAGATTGAGGTCCTGGTCAACAATTTTTGGGTCAATGATTGGTTTGGGCACTATTTTAAGCTAATTTTTGTCAGAGAGGATTTGCCCTTGACAAGAATTATACCATGTGATATTATCCTTTATTCTTTTTGAATAGTGTTAAATAGTGCACCGATCTCTCTATAACCGCTTATAAATTTTGAATATAAGGCGGAATTGTGAGCAAGCGTATAAGTAGTGCAGAAATAAGAGAATAGGTGCAAAAAACAACAAATCTTGGTTGATTTGTAGGCAATAAAGACCATTTTGCACTATTTAGGTCTTGGCGGGGTTTTGTTCAGTTTTGGGCAATTTGGCTTCGGCTGGATTGTTCCTCGGCAAAATCTTTACTCTCTGCCCTAGGTAGAGAAGATTGCCTACAAATTAGCCTGGATTTGGTCAATTAATAATATTTGGATAAAGCCCTTCGTGTGTTATCATGCGCGGGGCTTTTTATTTGCCCTTCGAAGCTTTAGCGAGGGAGGGTTTTACACCTGTTTTCCGACAATATCATCTAATTCTTCCAAGGTGCTGATGCCGGCCAGCACTTTAATCATGCCATCTTTATACATTGAAATAAAACCCTTTTTTTGCGCCAGTTCCAGAACTTCGGCATGAGAAGGGGATTTGGTAATTAATTTTTCTATTTCCGCGTCAACCGGGATTAGTTCATAAATGCCGACGCGGCCCTTATAGCCGGTATTGTTGCAAGCCGGACAGCCAGCGCCTTTGTATAATTTAAAACCTTTGCTGATATCCGGGATTTTGACTTCCGGCGGCAAACCGGTCAGCGCCTTTTTTACTTTTTCTTTTTCCTCGGCCGATGGTTCATATTCTTTTTTACAGCTTGGGCAGATGCGGCGAAGAAGGCGTTGGGCCATAATGTCAATTAAAGCGGCAGAGAGAGTAGTCGGGGTGGCGCCCATATCAATGAAACG
>CAZNNV010000048.1:0-277 GCA_964574515.1 uncultured Candidatus Saccharibacteria bacterium | reverse complement strand
GCGTCATTAGTGTGCAGGGTGGAAAAAACAATGTGGCCGGTGAGCGCCGCCTGGATAGCGATTTCAGCGGTTTCCGTGTCGCGAATTTCGCCGACTAACACCATATCCGGGTCTTGGCGAAGAATTGCGCGGAGTCCCGCGGCGAAAGTGTAGCCGTGTTCGGTTTCCACTTGTGTCTGGGTGATACCAGCTAGATGATATTCAATCGGATCTTCTAGGGTAATAATTTTAATTTCCGGATCAGTGACTTCTCTTAAAAAAGCATAGAGGGCGGTGG
>CAZNNV010000047.1:0-5762 GCA_964574515.1 uncultured Candidatus Saccharibacteria bacterium | reverse complement strand
AATGCCACCCGGTCTAAATCAATCGCCAACAATTGGCCGTTCGGATAAATTTTTTCTAAAATTGCCAGACTGTGCCCACCCCCTCCGGCAGTCGCGTCAATAAATTTCTGCCCTGTCTCGGGAGATAAAATTTCCATTACCTCCTTTTGTAAAACAGAAATATGCATTATTGGGCAAGTCGCCAAGCCGTAAGCCGTAAGTAGAAACCTACGGCTTGACGGCCTCCGGCTTAGCGACTGTTTTAAAAACCAATTTCCGATAATTTTGAAGCCATATCGCCGACTTCTTTTTCTGTCTTATCTTTATAAGCTTCCCAACGCGCCTCATCCCAGATTTCCAAATGATTAAAAACGCCGGCAATCACCACATTTTTGGCAATCCCGGCATACTGTTTTAGATAATCTGGCACCAACACTCGGCCCAATGAATCAAAATCCATCGCTACCGCTCCCGACAAAATCACCCGCGCTAATCCCCGCGCCTCAATTTGCCCGGTCGGCAATTTGCTTAATTTATCGGCTAATTTTTCCCATTCTTTCAAGGGATAAAGAGCCAAACAATTATCCAGCCCGCGCGTCAACACCGCACCCTTGCCCAGTTCTTTGCGGAGCTTAGCCGGAATCGCCAAACGCTTCTTTTCATCAATAGTGTGTTTATATTCGCCGATTAGCATATTTTACTTATCCCCAAAAACGCTTACTTATTAACACTCTTATCCACAATCATCCACCACAACTCCATTTTATTCCACTTTTGTGAACACTGTCAAATAACCTTTCTCCCGACTCTTATTTATTCTTCACTAAAATAAACAAAAAATGGCTTATTCAAGCCATTTTTTTAAACTATTTGCCATTCACTCCCCGCTATTTGCTAATTTACTTATCCCCCGCTTATCCCCAAGAAAAAATATAGTGGGCGTGAGTGGACTCGAACCACTGACCTCTCCGATGTGAACGGAACGCTCTAACCAGCTGAGCTACACGCCCTTTACCCTCCTAACTTTTTTCACTTTTTAAAATGTTCGCGTACCACATAATTTAAAAAAGTTAGGAGGGCGAGTTATTCCAGATATTTAATTTTATTCAACATTTTCTCATGCGGCTTTTCTAAGATATCATGGACAAACCGGTCAAACATATGAAAACGATATTCAAATTCTTTACTGTCCATCGCGGCATATTCAATTTCCCTGCCCACTTCCGATTCCATTTCGGATAAAAAAGAAACGAGGCGGCGCTGGCTGATATTATCACCGATTAAAAGCAAATCAACACGGTTATTGCTATTGTTAAGAAAAACGCCGGCGATCAGGGCTAATTTCATCCGCCCTAATTTTAGAATCTTCTTCAGCATTTTTTCCTTGGAAGTCGGGCTGGATTTTAAAACCAAAACATTTAATTCTTTATGAAAATCGAAATCTGGGTCGGCCGCGAAATAAGCGCCGGCTTTAATTTGTTTTTTTGAATTGCCCCTGATTTTCTTCCGGCGCAAAAAACCGATACTTTCCAGTCCCCTGACCTGTTTTTTTGCCACCCGGCTGTCGGATTTCGTCTTTTTTATAATTTCCGACATTAAAAAATACCTCTCCGGATTGCGTAAAAAAAGCTTAAGCAATCTCACTTTAACCGGCGAATCAAATAACTGCTCTAAAATTTGTTCGGACATAAAAATAAAAACGCGAACCCCCTCGAACCAGTCCGCTTTTTTTAAATTAAGCTATTTATTCATATTATACATTATTTGCTCAAAAAATCCATATATGATAGAATTTTTTTATAAACAGGAATACTAGAGCTTATGCCGATTAAATATCAAGAAATTCTCATTAAAAATACCCGCAATAAAAAAATTTATTGCGATATATTTTCCTATGAGCCGGAAACAATAGAAGAATTGGCTTTGGGGGGCTTATATATAGTTTCAGAACTCCAAAGTGATGAAGACCCCTCACGCTTGGCTAATCTCCTGAATTCTATTATAAAAAGAGAATATTATTACTCGCCCCACCGTGGTGCTTTAGAATCATTAGAGACGAGCCTGAAAAAAGCCAATATGTCGCTGAACGAAATCGCCCAGCAGGGAAACTTATCATGGCTGGGAAAACTTCATTTAGTTTGTGTGGTTATAAATAAGCAAGATCTTTTTTTAAGCCAAGCGGGCGAGGCCGAGGCCTGGCTCTGCCGCGAAGGGGAAATAACCAATATCACTAAAAAGTGCGCGGAAAATCCAGCCAAACCACACCCGGCTAAAATATTCCAAAACGTTATCTCGGGAAAGATAGAATTGAATGATAAATTTTTACTCGCCCCTCCGGCTTTTTCCAGCCTCTTCAACGACCAACGCTTCAAAGAAATATTCCGCCTGCCAAAAATTGAACACATCTCCGAACGCATTAATGCCGCTATTAAAGAACAAAAAAAGGTTTCGCCTTTCGGCGCCCTATTGATTGAAATGCAACCGGAAGAAACGGCAGAAATCCCGAAAAAAAGGGGTAATTTCATCACGCCGCCAATTAGTCTTGATGAAGTGCTAAACTAAAATCACCCGCCTAGGCGGGTGATTTTAGTTTAGCTTTAAATCTCCCCTAACCCCTCCTAAAGGAGGGGAACTTTTTTTACTCCCTCCCTTTAGGGAGGGTTGGGGAGGATTTTATTTAATTTCTACCGTTGCACCGACTGCCGTTAATTTACTGCGCATTTCTTCCGCTTCTTCCTTCTTCATGCCTTCCTTAAGCATCTTAGGGGCCGCGTCAACCAAGTCCTTAGCTTCTTTTAATCCCAAACCGGTAATTTCCCGGACAACTTTAATAACATTTATCTTTTGGTCGCCAGCTGCCGCCAGCTCAAGATTGAAACTGGTTTTTTCCGCCGCCGCCGCGCCGCCTTCATCACCGCCAGCATTACCACCAGCCATCATAGCCACCGGCGCTGCCGCCGAAACACCAAATTTATTCTCCAAAACCTTAACCAGCTCGGATAAATCCAAAGCAGAAAGATTTTCTATCTTTTTCACAAGGTCCTGGAATTTTTCCGGCACCTCAATGATTTCTTTTTCTTCTGACATATTTTTATTGCTTACCGATTACGGTCTACCGTCTACGGCTTAAATCAAAAGCGGTAATCGGTAGTCAATATACGGTAAATTTTTTTATTTTTTAATTTGTGATAATACCCTAACAAATCCTCTTAAATTACCCTGCAACACGCCGACTAAACCCGATAAAGGCGCAGCGATAGTGCCGACCACGCTCGCCAATAACTGTTCCCGCGAAGGCAACTTAGCCAAGGCCATCACTCCCGCCAAGTCAATAAAATTACCATTTAAAAGCCCGCCCAAAATTTTCAGTTTATCGTTTTTACGAGAAAATTTATAAGATATCTTGGCCGGTGCCACTTCATCATTTTCACCGGTGATCAAAATAACTTGCCCCGGCATTTTTTTAGCCGCCTCTGCCAGCCCGGCTTTTTTTAATGCCAAATCAATCAAGGTTTTTTTAGCGACTTTAGCGCTGATATTTTCTTTGCGTAATTCATTCCGCAGACTGGTTATTTGCGCCACGGTCAAACCCGTGTAATCGGCAAATAAGGCCGCTTTGGCTTTACCTAATTTTTCCGATAAATCACTGATTAATTCTTCTTTTTGTTTTTTGGTGTTTTGCATAACTTTAAAATAAAAAATGCCTTATTCAGGCGAAATAATATAAACTATTGGCTGTCTGCCATTAGTTATCTCGCCTAGACAGGTCTTTTATACTCCTTTCCTCTTAGAATTTACCCTGAGTGAAACGAAGGGCCTGCCGTCTTGGGCTATATTTAATTACTTACATTCTTACATATCCGCTAAAAAAAGTCAACCCCGTTGTTCTAGGTTTAATCTCTAAGAAAATTATGGCTTTTAAAATAATCTCACCACATCCCTTAGGGTCACCGCTGCCATTAATAAAATGAGAAAAGCAAAGCCGGCCGAATGGACAATCTTTTCCGTCCGCTGGGAAACTGGAGAACCCTTAATTTTTTCTATCAAAAGAAACAGCAACCGCCCGCCATCCAGCGCCGGAAAAGGCAGAGCGTTAATCACCGCTAAATTCAACGATAATATCGCCGCTAATTGCAAAAGATAAATAAAGCCCATTTGCGCCGCCTGGCCAGTCAAGGAAAAAATTCCGACTGGTCCGTAAACATCAGCCGCCATTTTACCGGTTTGGAAAAAACCCCAAAGCAAAGTGCCAAGGCCGACGATTGTCAGCCAGGTTAATTCGCCGGCGCTCGCAAAACCACGCCAAATTGATTCATACCAAGGATAAGAAATCATCGCGACTCGCGCCAAACCAATACCCATTGGCCCTTCGCCTTCCGGCGGATTCTGACGCGGTATAATATTAGCTGCAACAACCTCTTGGCCGCGTTTGATATTTATAACCATGCTCTCGCCTTTATTAGCATCAGCGAAGCCTATGACTTGTCCTGTTTTAATAATATTATCAATCGCGCCAGCTTTACCCTGCAATGAAATAATTTCATCACCAATTTTTAAACCCGATTGTTCGGCTGGGCTGCCGGGCACGACCAAACTTATTTGGACTTTCGTTTGGCTGAAATTTTCTTCATCCCCCACTGCCTGCGGCAAACCGACACCATAGGCTATGCTTAATAAAACCGCAGCCAATAAAAAATTCATCGTCACACCGGCAATTAAAATTAAAAATCTCTGCCAGATTTTTTTATTAGCGAATGAATATTTATTTTGCTTGTCTTCGCCGTCCTCGCCCAAAATTTTGACAAAACCACCCAAAGGTATAGCGTTAATAGAATAAATTGTCCCGCCTTTCTTTATTTTTAAAATACGCGGCGGAAAACCAAAACCAAATTCTTCCACTTTGGCGCCAACTTTTTTCGCCAGCACAAAATGCCCCACTTCGTGGACAAAAACTAAAATGCCAAGAATAATTATAAAAACTAATAAAGTTGAAATTAACATAAAAATATGGCTATATCGTCATTATCTCCTTTTCCTTCGCCTCGCCTAATTCTTCTAATTTTTTATTATAATCATCAATTAATTTTTGCAGCTCGTCTTTGCCGCGGAATTTATCATCTTCGCGGATGAGACCTGCGCGCTCGCCATCCTGAATTTCCTTCCAAGATTGTTCGCGCAGCGAACGCACAGTTTTTTTGGCCGCTTCTAATTTTTGGCTTAAATTCCGGACTAATTCTTTGCGGTGCTCTTCGCTCAACGGTAAAATACTAATCCTGATAAAATCGCCTTCCGTAACAGGTGCCAAACCAGAACGCGATTCCCGAATAGCTTTCTCAATTTCTTTTAAAATCGCCTTGTCCCAGGGTTGAACGACAATCATCCGGGCATCAGGCACGTTTATCGCCGCTAATTGCTTCAGCGGCAATTTAGAACCATAACTTTCTACCATCACCGTTTCCACCAGCGCTGGCGTGGCCCGGCCGGTACGCAAAGTAGCCATCTCATCTTTTAAATACATCAAACACTTTTCTAACTGCGGTTTAATTTTATTAATAATATCTTTATACATATTTTTAAATAATTTTTAATATTAATTAAAAATTCAAAAAACTTCCTCGTCCATTTTTATTCATCCCGGCAAAGAGAATATTCGAATTCCTGTAATTAACAACAATATTGGAAATATCTTTATCAGTATCAATAGCACGCACGCTCCAGGTAGCACCACCGTCCTGACTCTTATATATAACATTACCAGCGCCATAATACAAAATATAAGACAT
>CAZNNV010000046.1:1370-5902 GCA_964574515.1 uncultured Candidatus Saccharibacteria bacterium | reverse complement strand
CAGCCATGATAATTTCCGCCGCGCATAAACCTGTCCGCTTCCGCGATCCGCCGCGCCACAGCAAAAATTAAAGCAATCGCCATTTCCGCTACGGATTCGGTCAGAACCCCCGGCGTGTTCGTGGCGATAATATTGCGTTTTTTAGCTTCGGGCACATCAATATTATCATAGCCCACAGCGTAATTAGCCACGACCTTAAGTTGCGGCCCAACCGCGTCAAAGAATTCCGCGTTAACTTTATCAGTCAATAAAGATAATACCGCGTCCGCGCCCTTAACTTTAGATAACAGCTGCTCCCGCGGCAACACACCGTCAAAATCAGACACTTCCACTTCGTGTCCGGCTTCTTTTAATAATTTAATTCCCGCATCTGGAATTTCTCGCGTCACAAAAACTTTTGGCATAATAGTTGTTTTTAATTATTTTTTACCTTTATATTTTATCATAAAAAATAAAAATCCGCCAATTTTTTGATTGAATCAGCAGATTGAAAACTTTTTAAAAAATTATTAAATTTTCCCCTCGCTCCCAAACAACCGGATTTTATCGCTGACCACTTTTTTCATCTCCTCAAAGCTATCTGCCAATAATTTATAGGGCGCAGCTTCTTGGGGATTTTCCTTAAGCTCGCCCTCGAGGCCGGCTTTATAGGCCAAACGCAATTCTGTGTTCACGTTGATTTTTACAATGCCGAGTTCAATCGCTTTTTTGATATCGTCTTCACAGATCCCCGATCCGCCATGAAGCACTAAAAAGACATCGTCGCCTAACGCCTGCTTAATTTTCGCCAGGCGTTCCAGATTCAATTTTTCTTCGCCTTTGGCAAAAACGCCGTGCGCATTGCCGATGGCCATAGCCAACGAATCAACACCTGTTTTTTCAATAAATTCAAGCGCTTGCCAGGGATTCGTTAAATCCTCCATTTTTATTTCTAACGCCTCCCCATGCAACTGGGAAGAACCGCGTAAATAACCCAGCTCTCCTTCCACGATAATTTGCCTGTCAAATGTTTTTTCACAATCCCTGATATAAGCCACCATGGCCTTAGTTTGCGCCACATTATCCTCGTAGGGTAAAGCCGAACCGTCAAAATGAATCGCGTTATAGCCCGCGGCCACGGCTTTTTTTATTTTCTCCGGCGATTTGCCATGGTCTAAATTTAAAATAATCGGCAGTTTTGCCCCGTGCCGCCAAGCGCCACCCAGCGCCACCGCTTCCGCCATACCAACAAAATCCGCCTCGCCTTCGGAAGTAGAAACAATCACCGGCGCGCCCAGTTCCTTGGCCGCCATGATAATCGCCTTCAGTGCTTCGGCCGTTGAAAAATTGAACGAACCGAGAGCATATTTTTCCTGTTGGGCTTTTTTTAAAATATTTTTCATAACTATAAAATTATTGCACGCTCAGTCCGCTCGGCGCGACGGGAGAGATAGCATCGGGCCCACTTTCAACATCTGCTAACTCTGTGGCAATTATAACATCCTCAAGGTAATATGTTTGGACAATGTCGGCATTTACTGATCTATAAGCGGAAAATATGAAATTGGTAATATTCGTTAAATCTCCAAATGATTGGTCTATTCCATTACCACCTGTTCCAACAACTTGTTGGCCATCTATCCAATGAGCAAATTTATTATTAGTCCTGTCAAACATCCACGTAATCTTATGCCATGAATCAAGATTTTGCATAACATCCCAACAGTAAGCAGCGTCGCTATTAAATTGAGCGTCTTCTCCTCCCCAATAATATTTAAAATAAGCATGATTGCCGGAAGACCAGCATTGTCCGGGCCATGTGCCATTAGCGGCATCACAAATGTCTATCACGATTCGATTGGGACCTCTTAACCCGCTGTTTACAAAGAAAAAATGTCCCTGATCGTCGCCTTGTTCCGCTTCATTTATTGTCCAGCTATTCCAAGCGGAAGAAGGAAAATATATTCGGAAAGACACATATATTTTTGTTCGGTCTGTGAATGATTGATTAATGTCACAAGTGTAATTTGCGCCTGACGCTTTATACATATGGAACGATTTGGTGCCGCTATATTTTATATCGGTAGCTAAATCCGATTCCTGCCCCCCGGTTACTGCACAATCAAAATTCCTAGGAGCCCACCCATTAAAGAAAGAACTTGTGCAAGATGTCGGAATGTTTTTGCATGGCCATCCCAAAGGCGGTGTTCCGCTATCCCAATTCTCGGAAACAATTATTGCCGCCACGGAACTTTTTGCCATACCGAAAAAAGTGAACAGAAAAGCTAGCAAAAAAAGTATTTTAAATTTCAAATAATTATTTTTCATTTTGAAATTTACATTTTTATCTCACGCTTACTCCGCTCGGCGCGGAGGGAGAAGTAGCGTCTCCGCAATTTATCTGAAAAGAATTGGTCAGCTGCACTTCATGCCCCGGTGTGTCATCAAGATTTTCACCTAAGGCATATATAGTGTGCTGGCCTCCGTCTTTAACGATTTGCGGAGTCGGAAAAGAAAATGCGTGGAGGCATTGCGGCTGATTAGAAGGACAAGCATCGCAATTTTGGCCGCCCAATAATTGACAAACTTCCTTTTCGCGCGGTTGGTTGGCAGATGCTACCCCCAGATAATGACTATCATCTATTGAATCATAGTAAAATTTTACATTAACCGGAGCATTAGGATTATCTTTATCCCCCGCCCAACCCAAAGCAACGTCACAAGTGGCAATGTCAAAATATCCGGTAACATCAGGACTCAAGAAGCTGTATTGACTTTTAGTTGCTCCGAGAGAAAAATTGGCGGCTTCAATGTCGCTTTTATATCCTCCCCAAATTTCCCAACCCTGCAGAATTTCAGAAATGTAGAAATCGGCAGAATAGAATGTTTCCTGATAAGTTTCGGCAAAAGTCGCTAACGCTCCGTTTAGCATTTTCTTGGCGTCAATCGAATAAGTCGTCCAATTGCCGACAGTCAAAAAAGGATAATCAGAAGAGGGCGCGAAATATGTAACGTTGCCGTATTGGTCGGAAATGATAAATTCCGACCCGTTGGTATTTTGGCTGCCGTCATTGGAATAAAATATCGGAACAAGTGCGTATATGGTATTAATATTCAAATTATGGCCAATGGCGTTAGGATAATCTTTATGATGGATAACATAAGCCATATAATAAAGTTCATGATTTATCCAGCTATCAGCAGAGCATTCAGCACCGGTTTTTTGCGTGCTATTTAATTTAACAGAAGTGGTATAAATAAGACTATCATAATCACTGGGCCAGACTTTTCCGTCAAAAATAGCCGAGTTCTTTATATCCTGGTCTATTATAAAATGAGGCCAATTGGTATTCGGGTCGGGATATTTAGGCGGATTACCGCCGGCATCGAACTTGGATAAATCACAGCCGTTCCTCCATTCTTGGTTGGTATCGATTTGCCATCGGGCGCGCCCATCACTGTAAATGGTAAATGTTTTAGACCCATCAACTGAACTATAAACATTCGGACTAACGGGATTATCACCCCTATCACAAAAATAAGTATTTTCGGCAATTTCAACGAAACGCCACTTGCTGTTGTTCAAAAGATGGTTTCGCGAAATCCAGCTGGCACGGCAAGCGCTATTGTAGGTGTCGCGGCTCGACTGGTCCAGATAGCTCGAATAGGGGGCACGATAAGTGTTGGCCCAGCCGTTCTGCACACCATAAGTAAATAAGGGATCAGAAAGAATTTCAAATGTACCGACAGTCTGGGCGCTTGCCAAATTAGTAAATCCAAAAGATAAAACCAAGAAAAAAATAATTTTTAGTTCTATTTTCATAAAATTATTGCACGCTCAGTCCGCTCGGTTTACCCCGTGGATTCTGTGCTACTGCACAGATAATCCTTGGGGCGCGGCGGGAGGGGTGGTATCGGAAACTATGGTACAGCGGATACTTTGCGGTGTGCCGCCCAAAAGCGGATGAATGCCAGTTGCTTGGTTATTAGCGTCTCGATTGATGGCATGGAAATATAGATTGTGGGAACTGCCGTCATAAAGAGAAGCGCTAGCGCCGCTGTTGGGAAAAGTAATGTTAAAACGATGACTGCCGCTAATATTTGGATAACTAGGCCTTAGCGCGTCATTCAGGGCTTGACTGAAAACATTGGCCGAATAGCTGCCAACAAATATGCCGGAACCAGACGGACCGTCTTTGTAGACATGAATGTCTAAACTTTGAGCCGGTACATTCGGATCATAGGCCCAGCCAATGGCAGAACAGGTTGCGTTATTATTGAAATCATGCCAGCCAATCGGGTCAACGTTAGCTGTACCATAAACCCCGCGGACAAAAACCGAAGCTAAAATAGTGTTGGTGACACTTTGATGCAAGTTAAAGGTCGTGCCAATGGAATCAATAATTACTGTCTGAGTCCCACTAACATTCGCGGAGACCACGCCGGCTGATCCGGGAATACTGGCGTTATGGACATAGGCGCTGCTTACTCCTTGAGCTGACCAGGTAATATTAGTGGAACATGTGGTTTGTCCCGGCGTGATGACACAATCG
>CAZNNV010000046.1:329-1360 GCA_964574515.1 uncultured Candidatus Saccharibacteria bacterium | reverse complement strand
CAGTGATAGTGCCGGAAGGAGTATAACAAAGAGGAAATGAAAATATTTTTCCGGCTGGCGGAAGCGCCATACCAATATTAATACTACTGTACCAACCGGTTCCATCGTTTACCGCACCAGCCAAATAAAGTTTAACCTCGCAAGTATTTTTATCTAGTAATAAATCCGGACTGGCTTGATACCAACTATCCCACATTTGACCGGATTGAACAGTAAATGGCCACTGGTTAGACCAACCGCCAGAAGCCAAAACAGAACGTGCATTGATAACAGAAGTGTTAGTCAATAAAAGAGTTTTTGTATAATCCAATGTTGGTGAATTAACATCAATACCGGAGAAACCCTCCATAAAGACATCGCCTGTATTCAATTGGTTATAATTACTGACTGGTATATGCCCCACTATTCCGCTACTATCGAACCAAAGTCTAGCCACAGCAGAACTTAACATCTGAATTGACGGTCGACTGAAACCATAATACCCTCCGGAACAATATCCATCACTAGTAGATGGAGAAAGAAAGGTAGTATGGTTGCTGATTAAATTAAGATTGCCATCAAAAATAGCTAAGCCAATATTACCGCATTCTCTGGCAGACGAAGGATAATCATATAATACTGAAGTGTAATATACTAACAAGTTGCTGCCATCGGAAGATATTTGCACAGCGGGATCATTGGCTTGGTAAAAAGCACCCTGATTCCAGCTGCTCCGCGGAAGAAAGCACACAGAAGAATCGGGTTCAATGACATATTTGACAAACCGCCAAAAAACATCAAGTATTTGTTATTGTATTTAACAACGCTTGGAGAGTAAATTGCCTTGACATTACCGCCAGCCGCGCCATTCATGGAAGCCGGCAACGGAATATCGGCCGGTCCAAAGATTTTTTGATAGGTCCAACTAAAATTGAAATCGTCTTGAAAAGGAATATTTGAATCCGCTTCAGCATCTTGAACGACAAAAATAAAAACGCCAGGAAAAAAAATAACAATTAAGAATAGTAAAGTGATTTTTTTCATTTTTTAAT
>CAZNNV010000046.1:0-319 GCA_964574515.1 uncultured Candidatus Saccharibacteria bacterium | reverse complement strand
CAAACCTATAACCCGATAAATCCTTCTTTAATATTATCCACAATCATTTCTTCCATTTTTTCTTCGCCCATAAATTCCATGAAAATCTTATTCCATAAGGCCTCCTGCTGATGATATAAATATTTACCCAACCCACCATGAGTTAAAGAAATTATATTATCCAGCAAATCAAAACTGACGATTTCTTCCCCCTTCTTGCCGGCCGGCAAGACCATACCGACAAAATCATCCATTCCCTGCCAAAAATCTAACTTTGTTTGCGGATATTTAACGGCTAATATATCCATTTCTTTTTCCGCCTTAAACCAATGGATAGTCT
>CAZNNV010000045.1:4856-5929 GCA_964574515.1 uncultured Candidatus Saccharibacteria bacterium | reverse complement strand
GATTTGTGGAATAAATTAAATTCTTATAATCTAGCTAACGCGGCTATCGTCAACTTAGCTAAAGAATTTGACCAAACAATATATCCGCGTTTAACAAAAGTTTATGGCTCGGAATGGAGCCCGGGCATAGACAATGAAGGCCGGATAACGATCTTCATTGTTCAGATGAAGGAGGGGACAGGTGGCTATTTTAATTCTGCCGACGAATTTTTTAAATCGCAGATTATCAGCTCGAATGAGCGGGAGATGATTTATCTTAATTCTCTTTATTTAGGGACTAGCGGCGTTAAGGGTTATTTAGCGCATGAATTTCATCACCTGATTAATTTTTATCAAAAAGAAAAATTACATAATATAACCGAGGATATTTGGCTAAATGAAGCGCGTTCGGAATATGCCTTAACGCTTTGCGGCTACGATAATCCTTTAGCCGGTAGCCATCTAGAAAGGCGGGTTAATGAATTTAAGCGTAACCCCGCTGATTCTTTGACTGAATGGCAAAATGTTACCGACGATTATGCGCCGGTTAATCTTTTTTTACAATATTTGGTTGGCCGTTATGGGGAGGGCATCTTAACTAAAATGATGGATTTTGATTCTTCGGGTATCGCGGAAATTAATGGCGCATTAGAAAAAATCGGCAGCCAGGAAAGATTTGCGGATATTTATGCCAACTGGATTGTTGCTAACTATTTAAATAATTGTTTAATCGGTGAAGGTCAAAAGTATTGTTATTTGGATCGGATTCTAGGCTATGATCAGATACATGTTTCTCCGAGCGTCAGCAGTAATTTGTTATCACAAGAGGGTTCAATTTTTTCTTTTACCGATCGGACAAAAGATTGGGCGGGCCGTTGGTATGAAATAAATATCCCGAATTCTTCCAGTTTGAACTTGTCGGTCAGTTTTCAGGGCCAGGCCGGCGGTAATTTTGTCGTGCCTTATATTATTTATTATTTAGATGGTTCTAAAAGCGTAAAATTTCTGACACTGGATACCGGACAAAAAGGGATCGGATTGATATTGGGTTCTCCTAGCCCTGTTAAAAAAATAATCTTGATGCCCTTGAGCAA
>CAZNNV010000045.1:0-4846 GCA_964574515.1 uncultured Candidatus Saccharibacteria bacterium | reverse complement strand
TTTTTTTTTTTTTTTGGGGTTAAGGCAACTTCTGACAGTTCTATTTATTCCGCTGGTTCTCCTAACTCGGCGTCTTCGCCGGCAGCCGCTGTTTTGTCGCCGATAAAATCTAATTATCCCGACGGTTCGCTGGTGCGGGCCAGCGGCGACAGCCGGGTTTACATTATTAACGGCGGTTATAGAAGATGGCTGCAGTCTCCGCAAATTTTTTCTTTTTATTCTCATTTCAACTGGCAGCAAATTATAATAATTTCTCAAGAAGAGCTAAGCGGCTATCAAGAGGCTTGGTTGGTGCGGGCCAGCGGCGATAGCCGGGTTTATGAAATCAATGGCGATGGAACCAAACATTGGCTGAATATGACCGCGGAGCAATTTTCTGCTTCCGGCCGGAGATGGGATATGGTCTATACTATTAATAAAGCGGAGAGGAATTTTTATCAGACAGGAGCGGAAGTATTGAGATAATTAAAGATTAAATTAAATCAACGGGATGGATTTAAAATTTAAGCCTGCGGATCTTCAAGAAAATATTTCACTCGCCAATCATACCACTTTTCGCATCGGCGGGCCGGCGCGGTATTTTTTAGCGGTTAAGAATGAGGTAGAAATTTTAGCGGCAATAAAATTCGCCAGAGAGAATAATCTGGATTTTTTTATTTTAGGCGGCGGCAGCAATCTGTTGGTTAGCGATAAGGGATTTGGCGGTTTGGCGATAAAAAATCAAGACAGCAGTTTTAAAATTGAAGGGAATAAAATTAATTCCGGCGCGGGCGTGTTTTTGGGCAAAATACTTTCAGAGTCAATAGAAAATAATTTAACCGGCTTGGAATGGGCGATTGGTATTCCTGGTACTATCGGCGGCGCCATAGCCGGCAACGCCGGCGCTTATGGCCATAGTATTTCTGAATCGGTTAAGAAAGTCAGGGTATTGAGGCCGGCAGATTTGACTTTTAAAGATTTAAGCCTTAACGACTGCGGTTTTGTTTATCGAGGCAGCATTTTTAAGCAAACCCAAGATATTATAATTTCGGTTGAGCTGGAATTGGCGGCAGGCGATAAAGCCAGCAGCCAAAAATCAATCAAGGATATTTTAGCTCAGCGCCAAGGAAAAATTCCGCCTTTTCCTTCGGCTGGCTCTTTTTTTAAAAATTATCGCCTGCAAAACAAAGATTATCAGGTCGAGCCGTTGATAAAAAAATTTCCTGATTTAACCAGAAAAATCCGCAGTGGAAAAATCGGTGTTGGCTATTTGATAGAGCAATGCGGTTTAAGGGGGGCGCGGGCCGGCGGCGCGATGGTGGCGCCAGAGCACGCGAATTTTATTGTTAACGCCGGCGGTGCGACGGCAGCCGATGTTTTAAAATTAGCTGAATTATGCCAAGAAAAAGTCAGGGAAAAATTTAGCATTGATTTGGATATAGAAAAAAAATTAATCGGATTTTAATTTAATAAAGGTATTGTATTTTTTTATAATCATAGTATGATAAAAATATATAAATAAAAATTATTTAATGAATATTATTATAAAAACTAAAGATATAAAATTAAGTCCGGCAGTTGAAGGATATATTAAAAAAAGAGTAGAGGGATTAAAAAAATTTATAAAAAATTTTGACGGGGAAAGCATCCGAACAGAAGTTGAAGTGGGCAAAACCAGCCGGCGTCATCAATCGGGTGACATCTTTCGGTCAGAAATTAACTTGACTGTTGGCGGAAAATTTTTTCGCGCCGAATCGGAACAGGCAACTGTTCAGGCGGCGGTTGATGAAACGCGTGATGACTTAGAGCAGCAAATAAGAAAATTTAAAAATAAGCAAGACACTATTTTTATCCGCGGCGCGCGCAGCCTGAAAAAGAGATTTGGTTTGTCGCCGCTGGCTAGATTTAGAAAAAAACCATAGTAAAATAAACCGATTTTGGAGGAAATCGGCCATAATGAAAAAAAAGAAAAAATTTAGGGATTTTTGGAAATTAGGCAGAGATGAATTCAATACTCAGTATTTCAGTATTTCCAAAGACCATGAGCTCGTTGTCCACGAAGGCAACTATCAATATAATGTATATGATCTCACGCAAAAATTTGGCGCACCGCTGGAGGTGGCGTTTCCTTTTATCGTGGAGAAAAGATATTTAGATTTAGTTTCAACTTTTAATTTCCATATTAAAGATCAGGGATATAAGGGCCGGTTTTTTTATCATTATCCAATGAAAGTCAACCAAAACAAGGAATTTGTTTTGCCGCTGATTTCCGAAGGAGCAAATTTAGAAACTAGTTCTTATAATGAACTTTGGCTGGTGCGCAAGCTTTGGGAACAAGACCAATTTCATTCGCGCATCCGCGTGATTTGCAACGGGCCGAAAACCGAAAAATATTTAGGGTTAATCCAAGAATTAAAAGAAAAGGGACTTTTTATCATTCCGATTATTGAAGATATGAATGAGTATGAATCGTTAAAAAAATATAAAGGTGATGTCGGTGTGAGGGTAAAGCTGGGAGTGAGAATAAAATCACACTGGGATAAAAAAAATGACCGCTATGGTTTGTCGCCGGATGAAATTTATGAGCTTGGACGTATCCGCAATTTGAAAATTTTACATTATCATTTAGCATCGCAGATTATGGACCAAAGTGATGTTATCACGGCGGTCAAAGCGGCGGCCGAAGTATATGTTAAAGTCAAAAAAGAAAATCCGACGCTTGATACTTTGAATGTCGGCGGCGGTTTGGCAATTCCTTATGAAAAGAAAAAACACTATAGCGTTAATTCGGTGGTGAAAAGATTGATTGTGGCTGTGGCTAAAGTTTGCGATCAGAATGAAACTCCGCACCCGAATATTATTTGTGAATGGGGCCGTTATATTATGGCGCCGGCGCAAATAACAATTTATAAAGTGCTTTGTGAAAAACCGATTCATCGGGCCAATGCCAAAAAATGGTATATTATTGACGGCAGCTTTATGAATGATTTGATTGATACTTGGGCGATCCACCAAAAGTGGCATATTGTGCCGGTCAATAATATGCGCAATGAGAAATTGACCCGTATTTGGCTGGCTGGTTCTTCTTGCGATTCGGATGACCGCTACACCGCCGGTGGCAGCTATATTTTGTTGCCGCGGATGGAAGATTTAGAAAATGGCGATTCCCAGTATATCGCTCTCTTAGATTCCGGCGCTTATCAGGATTCATTGGCATCGCATCATTGCTTGCTTTCTTCACCGGCCAAAGTTATCGCCCAAAATGGCATTTTAACTTTAGCTCGCCGGCGTGAATCTCCGGAGGAAGTCGGCCGGCTTTTTGGCTGGTAGTCTTGATCTTATAAAATAAAAAAATGAAAGAAATTAAACCGTTATTCAAATCAAAATCCATTGAAAGGCGGGATTTAAAACGCGATGGTTTTTGCGATAATTTAAAGCCGTTGACTTCTTTGGATTTAAATAAAGTTAAATCCGTTGATGATTTGGTGCGCGGTATGTCAAAGACAGCCTTTGGCGGTCGCAGTTTAGGCGAAGCAGCTGATACGCTGGAAGCGATGGTTCGCGATAAGGATTGTTTTGTCGTTTTGACTCTTTCCGGGGCAATGACGGTTGCTAAACTGGGGTTGTTAATCTGTGAGATGATTGATCGCGGCATGGTGCAAGCCATTGTTTCTACCGGCGCGCTAATGACCCATGGCATGGTGGAGGGTTTTGGCATGACGCATTTTAAATACAATCCGGCGATGGATGACGAGCAGCTTTTTAAATGCGGTTATAATCGCGTTTATGACACTTTGGAATTGGAAAAAAATTTAGATGATTTAGAACTTTTGGTTTTTAACGTTTTTGACAAGCTTGATCCCAATAAAATTTATAGCAGCCACGAATTATTAAAAGAAGTGGGCGCCTATTTAAATAAAAATATCGGGGCAAAGAATAGCGCCGTTTTAAAAAGTGCATATTTAAAAAAAGTGCCTGTCTATATTCCTGCTTTTTCCGATTCGGAGTTTGCTTTAGATTTGGGAATTTTTAACCGCCGGCGCAAATTAAAAAAACAGCCGGAAATTATGACTAGCGAGATGATTGATTTGGAACATTTTACTGATTTAGTGTGCCAACAGAAAAAAATTGGCATTTTTACCATCGGTGGCGGCGTACCAAGAAATTGGGCCCAGCAGGTGGCGCCTTATCTGGATTTAATTGATAAGCGGGTGGGCGGGGGCGGTCAATTTATCCGTTATCAATATGGCGTGCGGATTTGTCCCGAGCCGGTTCATTGGGGCGGTTTATCCGGCTGCACTTATTCGGAGGGCGTTTCTTGGGGTAAATTTGTCCCGCCGGAAGAGGGTGGTAAGTTTGCCGAAGTGCTTTGCGATGCGACCATCGCTTGGCCGATCATCTTGAAAGCGGTGATAGAGAGATTAGATAAAAAATCAAAAATTAGAAAGAATTAATAGTTTTTTATGAAAAAATTATACGAAACGTGGCCGTTTAATTTTGGCGCCATTCATAAGCAAGATTTTAAGCAAGCTAAAATAGTGGTGGCGCCCGTCCCTTATGATTCAACTTCTTCTTTTAAAGGGGGCATGCGCGAGGGGCCGCAAGCGATTATTGAAAATTCAAGGTATTTGGATGAATTATTGGGCGATAAAGAAGCCGATGTTTTAATTGGCGTTAAAAGCACTGATATTTTTACCTTGGATGAAATTGTTGTCAGCCGCAATTCGGCCAAAGAAGCAGTTGATGGTGTTGAACAGGCGATAGCCGGGGAAGTTTTAGCGCATAATAAAATTCCGTTGATGTTGGGCGGCGAGCATTCAATAACTCTTGGTGCAGTTAACGCGATGAAGAAAAAATATCCGGATTT
>CAZNNV010000044.1:0-6188 GCA_964574515.1 uncultured Candidatus Saccharibacteria bacterium | reverse complement strand
ATGGATTTTGCTTTTATGTTTATTCCAGCCGAAGGAATTTATTATGACTTGCTGATTAATCAGGTTGGTGCTGTTAAGGTAAATACGCGCGACTTGATCGAATATGCGTTTAAAGATAAGCACGTGATTATTGTTTCGCCGACTTCCTTTTTCGCCTATTTGCAGACCGTGATGCAGGGTCTCAGGGCGCTGCAGATAGAAGAGTCGGCTAAAGAAATCCGTAAATATGTGGAAATGCTACAAAAACATTTGTTGAGCTATGAGGAGTATTTAAAGAAAATGGGCAACAATTTAGGCACAACCGTTAATATGTATAATCGCGCCTATAAGGAATTTGGCAAAATTGATAAAGATGTTTTAAAAATAACCGGCAAAACCGGCGAAATAGAGCCATTAACGATTGACGGGCCGGCCAGGGAGGAATTTGAATAATTATGGCCGTATTCCGCATTAAAATAAATTTTGGCAATAAGATAACAAGACGTGACCATGAAAAAACTTTCTCCGCTTGAAAAAAAACGCCTGATTCAGGTTTCTGTTTGGATGGTTTGGGGCCGTTGGATTTATGTTGGCGGATTGGCTCTCGTCGGCCTTATATCAAAAATCGTCGGCGGGGTTAATGATAACTTCTCGACTCCCTTAATACTGGCTTTCATTATTAACGCAGTCATTCTTAATTTTTTCTATTTATGGTTTTTTAGGCGGGGTGAGCGCTGGAGCGATTTGAGTTTGCGGCTGGTGGCTCTGTTTTTTTTATTAGGCGATATGCTCTTATTAACTTTAGTTATCCATTATGCCGGTTCTATCGAATCCACTTCTTTTCTTTATTATATTTTTATCATTGTCGCTTCCAGTTTTATTTATGGCATGCGCGGCACTTTTGTTTTTGCCGTATTATCCAGCCTTGCTTTTACTTTTTTAATTTTGGGTGAACATTTCGGTTTTCTTGTCCATTTGCAGCGCTATTATTTTTCTCTGCCGTTATTTCGCAACGCAACTGCCACTTTGATGATAATTGTTAATGTGGTGGTGTCTTTCTTTGTTACGGGATTTTTTATCGGTTTTCTGGCTAAATTAACCAGAAAAGAAGAAAAGAATTTGATTTTGGAAAAGGAAAAGACGGCTTCTATTCTACAAAGCTTGGATGATGGAATTTTAGTTTTAAATAAAGAGGGCGAGATAGTTCATTTTAATGAAAGATTAAAGGACATTTTAAAGATTAGCTCTGTCAAAGAAGTTAATTTGGATGGTTGTAGTGATGATTTTAAGGCTGTCTTTTCTTATGTTTTCTCAACAACCGATATTGATAAATTGAAAAAAATCGGCGTTTCTGTTTTTCGCGATTTTATTTTGGATATTGATGGCATAAAATTTATAAAAGTTATTTCTTTGCCGCTCAGAGAGGCTGATGGCATAACCGGCATCATCAGAATTATTCGTGATGAGACAAAAGAGAAAAATTTTGATAAAATGAAAACAGACTTTATCACCGTGGCGGCGCATAAGCTGCGAACGCCGCTTTCAGCCACTAAGTGGGTCTTTGAAGCCTTGAGGGATAGCAGCTCAACGCCATTTTCCCAAGAACAACTGGAGAATATCAGAATGGGCTATGAATCAAATGAGCGAATGATCCGGCTAGTTAACGATTTCTTAAACGCAGCCCGGCTGGCAGAGGGCGATTTAAAATATAATTTTAAACGCCGCGATCTAAAAGAATTTTTAAAAGAAATAACTGACTCTTTTGCTGCCAGGGCGCATTCCAAAAATTTAGACTTAAAAACCGAATTTAATATCGCAAATGCCGACGTGTTGTTTGATGCCGATCAGCTTCGCGCCGCCCTAGAGGGAATAATTGAGAACGCTTTTATTTATACAAAAAAAGGCGGCCAGATTATCATCGGCATGGAAAACGATCTTGACAATCAGGCGATTATCATAAAAATTAAGGATAACGGTATTGGCATTCCGGCTAAACAGCAAAAGCTTATTTTTAATAAGTTTTACCGGGCCGAAAACGCTATGCATGTGGAAACAGAGGGTTCGGGGCTGGGCCTGTATTTAGCTAAAGAAATAATTGATCGGCACGGCGGCAATATTTGGTTCGAGTCCCAGGAAAATAAGGGCTCAACCTTTTATTTAAAGTTGCCTATAAAATAATATGGAAAACGAGATAAAAGTTTTAATTATAGAAGATGATAAATTTCTTCGGGATCTTTTAAGTAAAAAATTAGAAAAAGTCGGTTTTTCGGTTGACACGGCTGATGATGGCCTGAGTGGCTTTAAAAAAGCCCAAACCGGCTGGCCGAATATTATTTTGCTTGATTTGGTTTTACCGGGAGTTGATGGGTTCGAGGCGGTTTCTTTGCTAAAAAAAGATCCGATAACCAACAAGATTGCTATCATCATTTTAAGCAATTTAAACCAGCAGGAAGACATTGATAAAATAAAAGCAATGGGTGTCAGCGACTATTTAATTAAAGCCCTGCATACTCCTGACGAGATAGTGGAAAAAATTAAGGCTGTTTATCATAAAAAAGACGGGTAGCCAAGCCAAAATTTAAAAATAAAATAAACAATAAAGAATTATTCTTTAGAAAAGAATTAATAATCTATGGCCAAAAAATTTAAAGAAGACCAAAAAAGAAGAAAAAAGAAATTAAATTTACACGATGAAACCAAAAAAGGCATTATTGCGGTTTTGCTATTCGGGTTTTCTTTGCTGGCAATTTTATCTCCATTCCATTTAGCCGGCGCGGCTGGAGATTATTTATACCAATTTTTGGGGTTGATTTTTGGCTGGGGTTATTTTTTGGTGCCTTTAGCACTTATTTTTGCCGGCGTGGCGATCTTACAGTCTTTGCATGAAGATATTTTTGGAACCGTTTTTTTAGGCGTCGGTTTGTTTATCCTTAGTTTTCTGGGTTTTTTGCAGATGTTTTTAAAAAATAAAGTGGAGAGCGGCCGGGGTGGCGGTTATTTAGGATTGGTTGTTGCTTATCCTTTCAGCCAATTTTTAGGCTCATTCGCCAGTTATTTAGTTTTAATCATATTGATTATTGTTTCCCTTTTAATAATTTTTAATATCTCATTGAAAAAAATACTTGATTTTATTTTATCGCGAGGCAAAAATTTACAGGCTGATTCAAATAAAGAAAGCGGCGAATCTTCATCGGAAATAGATGTGCCGTTGAGCTTTATGCAAAAAATAATGCCTTCGCCAAAGTTTAAGGTTAATAATCTTCAGGGCGACGGCGCCAAGGCGGCAACAGCCGAATCGCGCGAAGAAAAAAAGGCTGCCTCAAGAAAAGAAGACATTGTCCTTTTGCAGAATAAAATGGTTTTAGAAGATTATAAATTGCCGCCAGCTGATTTGCTGGAAGCGGAAGTGGGCGAGCCGACCAGCGGCGATATCAAGGCCAATGCTAATATCATTAAGCGGACGTTGCAGCATTTCGGCATTGAGGTGGAGATGGCGGAAGTTAATATCGGGCCGACGGTCACCCAATACACTTTGCGGCCGGCACAGGGCATAAAATTATCAAAAATAACCGGTTTGCAGAATGATTTGTCTTTGTCTTTGGCGGCACATCCGATCCGGATTGAAGCGCCGATTCCTGGTCGGTCGCTGGTGGGCATTGAGTTACCGAATAAAGCGGCGATGCGGGTTCGGCTAAGAAATTTAATTGAACAGCCGGAGTATTCGCAAAACGGGAAAAAGATTTTAACTTTGGCCTTAGGCCGCGATGTAGCCGGCTTGCCAGTTTACGCTGGCTTGGAAAAAATGCCCCACTTGCTGATTGCTGGCGCCACCGGCGCGGGCAAAACTATTGCTTTAAATTCCATTATTTTAAGCTTATTGTATCGCCACGCGCCTAATTTTTTAAAAATGATTATGATTGATCCGAAACGGGTGGAGTTTCCTATCTATAACGGTTTGCCTCATTTATTGACGCCAGTGATTGTTGACGCGGATAAAACGGTTAATGCTTTTCGCTGGGCGGTGGCGGAAATGGAACGGCGCTTTGAAGTTTTATCGGCTGTGCAGGCCCGCGATATCAGCTCATATAATAAGAAATTTGTTGAAGGCGAAATTGAGGAGCCTTTGCCTTATATCGCCATTATTGTTGATGAATTAGCCGACTTAATGGCTTCACATGGCCGGGAAATTGAAGCGACGATTGTCCGGCTGGCTCAAATGGCTCGGGCGGTGGGTATTCATTTAATTCTAGCCACTCAGCGGCCGTCAGTGGAAGTGATCACTGGCTTAATAAAGGCGAATATAACTTCGCGGATGGCTTTTCAGGTTGCTTCGCAAATTGACTCGCGGACGATTCTAGACAGCGCCGGAGCGGAAAAATTATTAGGCAATGGCGACATGCTGTTTTTATCAGCTGAAACGTCTAAGCCGCGACGTGTTCAGGGAACTTTTGTTGGCGATAAAGAAGTTAAAAGAGTGGTAGAATTTATTACTAAACAAACGGGGATTGAGCCGCAATATGAAGAAGATGTAACAAAATCGCACACCGGGCAAGGTTCCGTATTCATGGGCGGCGGCGATATGACGGGCGGCTCGGATGATGATTTATATGAGCAAGCTCGGGAGATGATTGTGCAGAGCGGTAAGGCTTCGGCATCGTTGCTGCAGCGGCGTTTACGCGTTGGTTATGCCCGGGCGGCGCGCTTATTGGACATGCTGGAAGAAAACGGCGTGGTTGGGCCGGGTGACGGCGCCAAACCGCGCGAGGTGCTGGTATCTTCGGGTATTCCGGGCAATCCGGTGGTGGGGGGGGACGACGAAGTTTTAAAGGAATATTAAATCGATATGTTAAATTTCTAATATCTAATGTCAAATTAATTCGCCGTCCGCCAACTGGCGAAGGCGGACCAATGGTTAATGACAAAAAATTTAGAAATCAGTAATTATGGTTTTTTCTGCTGCTAAAAAAGTTGCTTTGCCGAATTTAGGAGAAAAGATGAAGAGGGTGAGGGAGGATTTTAGTATGTCAAAAGAAAGAGCGGCACAATTATTGAATATTCAAATTAAGCATATTGAATCATTAGAAAAAGGCGATTGGGGTAAGCTGCCGGCCGAGGTATATACTAAGGGAATTTTACGCCGTTACGCCAGAGAACTGCGCCTAGATGAAGAACAGGTCATCGCTGAATATGCCAGTGAATTAAAAATCGCCCGGCATTTACAGCACGGCAGCCATAAGGCTTTGCCATTATTGCGAAGCCGAAAATTTGTTTTAACACCAAAAGCAATCACGTTAATTTTAGGGGGTTTGCTTTTTTTATTTATCGCCGGCTATTTGATTTATCAGGTAAGTTTTTTAGTCAGTTCGCCGAAATTGGAATTAAGCCAGCCAGCGAATGATTTGATTACAGACCAAAGAGAGTTAGAATTTATTGGCCAGACAGAGCCGGAAGCCACCTTGACGATTAATGGCCAGTCGGTTTATCTTAATAAGAATGGGCAATTTAATCATCGGCTAGAATTAAACCAAGGATTAAATACAATCAAACTTGAAGCGATTAACCGGTTTGGCAAAAAAAGCGATATTGTGCGGCAAATCATGGTGAATTAATTTTTCAAAAAACATATTAGCATTCAAACATTTTAACATCTTGGTATTTTTTACTCATTTTATGTTAATATGTTCTAATGTTTAAATGTTAAAATGAATTATATGACTAAGCAATCAACCGGAGGGGAAAGGGAGGAAAAATTAAAAGCGTTGGCCATCGCGGTGGATGAAATAAAAGAAAAATACGGCGAAGGGTCAATTATGAAATTGGGCGAGGCGCGGCGGGTTGATGTGGATGCGATTTCCACCGGTTCTATTTCGTTGGATTTGGCCTTGGGTGTCGGCGGATTTCCGATGGGCCGGATTGTAGAGATTTACGGGCCGGAGTCAAGCGGTAAAACTACCGTGGCTTTGCAGACTATTGCTCAGGCGCAGAAACGCGGCGGTTTGGCGGCTTTTGTGGATGCGGAGCATGCACTGGACCCGGAATACGCCAAAAATTTAGGCGTGAAAATTGATGATTTGTTAATTTCCCAGCCGGATACCGGCGAGCAGGCGCTGGAAATTGTGGAGAGTTTGGTGCGGTCAACGGCTTGCGATGTGGTGGTGGTGGATTCGGTGGCCGCTTTAACGCCCCGGGCGGAAATTGAAGGCGAAATG
>CAZNNV010000043.1:0-6439 GCA_964574515.1 uncultured Candidatus Saccharibacteria bacterium | reverse complement strand
TTCTCTTTTAGCCGGCTCTATAGAAGCAACATCAGTTGCTTCTGATTCAAGTGTCTGTTTTATTTGTTCATCAGACATCCCAGCTGTTTTATTTCGATAGTCCGTGACGCAGGCGTCATAAAGAGCTTTGTTGGCTTTTTCTAATTCTCCTGCATGGTTAAGCAACATTAATTTTCTAGTATGTCCCTGCCAGCGGTCGGATTGTTTAGGCGGAATTTGGCTAATTTTTTCAGACCAGTCTCCATGCAACCCCAAATCAATAGTGCGGCCATCTGGCCCGTAGCCCTCTTTGATGAGGCCGAAACGGCCGATAGTTCGGGCTTTCATCTGCGGATCTTGCTTAGACCATTCAACTGTCGCATTAGTTCTAGCCACGTCAGCTATCAATTCTTTCTCAATGTCGGTTCTCTGAGACCATGAACGTTTATTGAATTTCTCCAGAGCCTTTTTGTCATTTAA
This sequence comes from uncultured Candidatus Saccharibacteria bacterium, assembly GCA_964574515.1. Classification (GTDB taxonomy): domain Bacteria; phylum Patescibacteriota; class Minisyncoccia; order Portnoybacterales; family GWB1-42-6; genus CAZNNV01. The sequence goes on along the minus strand of CAZNNV010000043.1, from coordinate 5,980 downwards.
ACCATTGAGGTCTTTAAAGTGTTCTTTTACAAGCATATTGAGCTCTTGTGCCTTAGCTTTGTCTTCTTCTGAACCTTGGGAAAGTTTTTTGATACGATTTCCGATGGTTTCTTTTGACCCTTCCGATAAACCAACCATATGATATTGGCCGGTTTCAGCATTGACTGTGAACATACGGCCAATAACCTGGCCATTGCCTTCCATAATTCTGGTTAAATCATGGCCCAGCCGATAGGTCTGTTCTTCGCCTAATTCCGGTTTGACTTCTTTCTCTAAGAAATCAGTCCAGCCCGCAGCGTCCATAGTATAATTGGTGGGATTTTTCGTGTTAGCCGTTGATTTATTCAAATTACGCAGAAATTCATTTTGGTCATTTTGTTCTGTCGCGGCCTGCAGATAGGCGGCCATTTTACTGGTATTGCCTCTTTTTTTCGCTTCTTCAAAACCATGAAATTGCTCTTCAGCATTGATGGTGTTGATGTTTTTCCTTTCTTCCTGCCTTCTAGCTCTGACTGCTCGTTCGCGAAAATCAGTAGTTTCTCCACCGCCGCCTTTGCCCCAGGTTCTTGGATCAAATGTGCGCAAAGATATGATTCTGTTTAACCGATCTTGTCTGGCGCCAACGGCGACCGGCATAGATTCCCGGGTCAGCTGTTCCTGACGTTTTTTCCAAGCTTCTTTCCAGACTTCTGGCGCTAAATAAGATGTGCCGCGCCGAAAGCTGGCCCAGGCGCGCGATGTCCGCGTGTCTTTTTTGGCTTGAGATTCCGCACCCTTGGCCATCCAGCGCTGGGCAATACTGCCCAATCCTCCCACCATTCCCCTGCCCATTTTTATTATCCCTTTGGCCCCATAAATTCCAAAACTTTGGGCGATAAATAGTCCGCCGAGAAGAATAACAATAATGATTATATATTGGAGCAACATTTGTACGCCTCCTTGCAGCATGCCGCTTAAAATCCCGGTGAATCCCTTGCCTTCTAAAACACCATCTCGTGAATTTGCAAAAATTGAAGCAATAACATTCGTACTGCCAGAGCCAATCATTAAAGTTACCAGGTAGATGAAGAAAGCATAGATTGGCGCGAAAAAGACCCATTTGAGAAAATTTTGCCACCATTTGTCCCAAAGCGAGCCGGCTTTACCGGGCAAGGCGAATGACAGCCAAGCAAAGGGTGAAAAAATTAATAAGAGCCAGATGACGACAATGCGGACAATTAGAAAAACAAAAGCCGCAAAAAGAGTAAAAGCCGTAATTAGCATCACGATGGAGCCAAAAATAGCCGAAATAAGGACGGAAACAGCGCCTTGCGCGCCGGTGGCTAGTTGTTTGCCGACTTCTCCTGTGTCCGCTGTTATTTTTACATTGCCATCGGCATCTCTTACAGTTTCGCCTTTAGTTGAGGCATCATAAACATCTAAAGTATTAGCGGCATTCAATCCTTTCATTAGTTGGGCGGAAATACTATGCTTTGTTCCGCCGGCGGCTTCTATAAAGTAATTAGTAAAAACTTGTGAAGCGTCAATAAAAACGCCGGCAATAACCAAGCTAAAATTTATTAATAATGCCGCAACGACGATTTTCCAGAGATATTCTTTCATCCCGTATTTATCAATTCGCAGAATGGTGGCGAAGGCCATAACCAGCAAAGCCAGCGCGAAAAACATATTGCAAAGGCCGCGGCAAATTTCCCAGCCGGCCTTGACTGCCGGAATATCATTAAATTTCTCAATGGCAAAAACAGCGTCTAACAACTGGGACGCCAGCCAGACAAACCAAGACAGAATCCAAAGCAGTAATGTGGAAAACCCTTGTACAATACTGATAACAGCCGTAAATCCTATTTTGACTGCTTGCCCTGCAACCCAACCAAAAAATCCCGCGTGCGCTTTCGGCGCGTCAAAAATAAAAATTCCCCCGCTGATGGTGATGGCGAGCAAAAGGGGAAAAATTATTCTTTTGTGGCGGGAGAAGAAAGTCATGTAAAAATAGAGAATAGGAACGGATTTAAGAAATCTTTTTTTACTGCGAGCTAACACCAACAGCGCCAAGGCCTGTTTTAATTACTTTATTAAGTAAAGTGTTGGCGATGGCTGTGAGTGCAACGGAAATTTGGTCATATGGCCATTCTTGATTGCCAATTAAATTAGCAATAGAATCTTGGATAAGTTGTCTGGAACTATCCACCGCTTTATTGGCTTCATAACTTAAAACACTGCCCGGAGTTTTTATATTTCCGTCTCCGTCTTTAGCGCCGAGAAAGCCGCCGCTCGCCAATCCTTCATTTTGAGCCGCTTTAGCCTGCGCCTCCATTCTGGTTGATTTTTCTTCTTCTGCCAATAAATAAGCCCCATATATATTATTTTGTGGCTGTGATATTCTGACAAAAGCATCCCAGCCGCCTTCTTCAAAGTTATTATAAAAATTATTAACATTTCCTACGATGTCGGAAACAGTGCATTTGGCCGTTTCGCCGAAAGGCGGATTGGTGCTTAGGGCAACTTTTATCTGGAAATCAAATGGTTCGCAGAGAATGCCGAGGCCTAAATTTTCTTCAACAAATTTCCCGCCAGCCTTGTCAGCCGCGTTCATTAGAAATTCCTCCCAATTACTAATAAATTTAGGCGATTCACCGCCATTAATCCAAGCAATGATTTGGTTGGTGAGTTCTTGAAGGAGTGAATTCAAAAGGGCGATCCCAGCCACCTTAGCGATATTGATTAATTCTTCCCATAAATCAAGTTGCGCCCATCTTTCGGCTAGAGTCAGAGCTTTTTTTTCATCTCTCTTTTTCTGATCGTTTGAAGCAGTCTCTATAGCTGTTTTTATGTTATTGCCAGTTGTATTTACAGAGCTATTTAGGGTACCTAAATTACTGTTTACGGTACCAAGATTTATATTAACACCAGCTAAAGCAGCATTCGTGGTTCCCAGAAGTACTACGACGGCCGCATCATTAACAGGTATGTCAGCCGAAGCTTTTTTAATTGGAAAAATAAAAAAAACAAAAATAAAAATGATTAAAACAATCGAGAATAGGATTCGATGAAACAAACTTTTTTTATTTTTTAATAAAGTGGCCATTATTTTTTAGTTAATTCTGTTACTTCTGCGATAATATCTATGAACATTTGATTGACTGTGCTATATTGCTGTAAGGCAATATAGGTTTTTAGCGGGTCGTCATTGATTTGTTTGATTGATTCAAAAACATTAGCACTACTTAACATTATTGCCAAATATTTTTTATGGATATTTTTCCAGGTTGACGGGACGGATATTTGTTTTAGATCTTGGTAAAATTTTGTGTATGATTTGATCATTAATTCCAACCGGGAAAAGTTTTTTGTTTCAATAGCTTTGGTCGCTATAGTAAAATTGTTATTTTCTGCTGGTCCTTCAAAATCCGTTGAAAAATATTTTGCGAAAATTATATTTAATTGCGAATAATACTGGCCGATTGCTTCAGGGCTATTATCATCTGAGATGATTATTTCTGAATCGGGAATACTGTCGGCACTGACAATAAAAGAAGGAAGCTGATCAGCCGGTAAATTGGCTAAAAAATCATCAACCGTGGAATTAACTGAATTTTCATTGATTGAGCCATCCGTCGCCGATAATCCGCCATCCATCATTTTTCTGGCTATCATGGTAGCTAGTTGTTTAGTGAGGGAGCCGCTGGCCGGCCGCGGGTCTAGCGCTTGGTCCGAAAGCTTGTCATCCGGCGCTTTTTTATTCGGGTCATAACCGGCCGCGATTTCTTCGCCGTCCAGATAACCGTCGCCATCCGTGTCGGCTTCGCAGGCATCGGTTTTATAAAGTTGGATTTCTTGCCAGTCCTTTAAGCCGTCATTATCCGAATCCTGATTGGAATTATTAGCATCCGGCTGGCAGGCCAGATTTGTTTTGCCATTAATGATAGAAGCGATTTGACTGGCCACGCCGGCGCGGCTTTTCAACACTAAATAACCGCCGATGGCCACGCCGATTAAGAGAATAAAGATAGCGATAAATAAATTTATTTTTCTCCCAGGTTTTTTATTTACCATTGAGGAACAATTTTAATCAAATAAATTAGCTTAATCTTATTTTCTAGCGACAATAAATTAGAAAAATTTAACAACTACAAAAACAGCCAGAGGAAAGCTGATGGGGATTAGAAATTTATTATTCATTTCATCTATATTTTACCATAAATTCAGCCGGTCAAGTAGGTGCTTTTTTATCCACATATTTAAAAAACGAGCCGCTAAAGCTCGTTTTTTAAATAGGCTGTTAATTTTGACCAATCCCCGACTGCCAATTCTTGCGCCCGGACGCTGTTTTTAAACCCGAGCTCGCCCAATATTTTTTCTATTTCAGTTCGGTCTGTTTTTAAAACTTGATGGAGATTATTGGCTAGTTGTTTGCGGGGCTGGCTGAAACCAGCATGAAGCAATTTAAAGAATTTATTTATGTCATTCGAATCTATCTGCGCATTAGCATGGTTGTTCGGGATTATTTTTATAATTGCCGAATCAACCTTAGGCATCGGCCAGAAAGATTTTTTGGGTATAACGGCAATATTTTTCACATCAGCGTAAAACTGGGTGGCGGCGGCGAGGAGTGACATTTTTGGCGGCTGGGCGCAAATACGCTGGGCGACTTCTTTCTGGAGCATTAGAACCATTAATGACGGCGGATTATCAGATTCTAAAAAAACGCGGATTAAATGTGAGGTCAAATAATATGGGATATTAGCAACGAATTTATAATTATTTTTTTTATCATTAAAAAGCATGGAAAATTTTAGTATGTCCCCCGCTATAATTTCCACATTATTAATTTTTTCTTCCTGTAGGATATTTTGCATGATTGCCGCCAGCTGCTTGTCTTTTTCTACAGCCACGACTCGGCCAGCATTTTTGGCTAACTCCCGCGTTAAAATACCCAAGCCCGGGCCAACTTCCAGCACCGTGTCATCTTTTGACAGCTCTGCAGCACTAATAATTTTCGCCAGCGCCAGGCGGTCAACTAAAAAATTCTGGCCCAAAAGCTTGTTGGGGGAAAGAGCATATTTTTTTATTAATTCTTGTGTTTCTTTTTTGAGTGGCATGGTAAATTCTCAGTTTTATATTTTTCAGAACGGCATTTCAATCCCGTCTTTATCATAATGAGTCTCTTCCTCAAAATTAATGTATTCAACTACTTCCACCGGGATATCATAAATAAATCGGGACGGCGGATTAATTGTCGTTGAGCCGAAAAGTTGGCGGGCGCGGGCGGCGATCAAATAGAGTTTTTCTTTGGCGCGGGTCACGCCGACATAGCATAGCCGCCGTTCTTCTTCCATTTGCCAGGCATCAATCAAGCTGCGCGAATGCGGAAAAATTCCTTCTTCGCAGCCGGCGATGAAAACTATCGGCCATTCCAAACCCTTGGCGCAATGGAGCGTCATTAAATTAACCAAGTCTTTTTGTGTTTCCACTTCATCATGGTTGCTCATCAGTGCCGCTTCTTCCAAAAATTTTTCCAGCGCTTCTCCGCCCGGCAAGGTGTCGTATTTTTTAGTCACTGAAAACATTTCTTTAACGTTTTCCCAACGCTCCTCGCCTTCTTCACTGCCATCGCGCAAATATTTTTCATAATTTATTTTTTCTATCAGCAGGCGCAGCAGGCGGCTTAAAGGCGCGGCGCTGGCTGCGGCACGCAGGCTGTCAATCATTTGCTTGAAACTATCCCAAGCTAATGTTTTTTTAGGCGTTAGTCCGCTAATCGGCAACTGGTTGTCGCCAGCCAGCAGGGCGCGGATATCGGTTGTTCTGCCGAAACCGCGCGTTGGCACGTTAATAATTCGTTCCAGCGAAACGAAATCATTGAAGTTCTGGATGATTCTGAGATAAGCCACTAAATCTTTTATTTCTTTTCGCTCGAAAAACTTTAACGTGCCGATAACTTTATAGGGCAGGCCGGCCTGGAGAAAGGCTTCTTCTAACG
>CAZNNV010000042.1:5288-6872 GCA_964574515.1 uncultured Candidatus Saccharibacteria bacterium | reverse complement strand
CAGGCCTAGATTAATGGATTTGGGATTAAGTAAGCGCATCACGACATTTTCGCCATAAGGGCCGGGAATAATGGAAACGCGGACTTCAATTGCGGCTGTGCTTGTGCCGATACTGAAGCGGCCGTCCTGCGCCTTGTCATGGATATTAAGGACCATGGCGGAGAGCAGTTTAATGCGAGATAAAACCAATTGGTATGTCTTGGGCGATAAAGAAACCACATCGTGGAGAACGCCATCAATGCGGTAGCGCAGCAGGGCGCCGTTTTCTTTGCCTTCCAGATGCGTGTCCGAAGCTTCATTTTGGAGAGCGCCGGCAATAATGATTTCCAATAATTCCGTTGCCTCGCGTTGGGCCGCCTGGGCCGCTTCCATTTTTTTCTTTATTTCTGCCAGCGACGCTAATTCTTGCTGGATTTTTTCCAATTCCTGTTGGTCAATATTAACTTTGCCGGTAATACTGCCTTCTTTTTTAGCAACAGATTTATACAATTTAAAGGCCTTGTCTAAGCTATGGGGCGAAACGATAAATTTGCTTATCTTAAAACCCTGTTTTTCTAGCTTTTCTAGTAAACTTTTGGTCGCCGGATTATCCGGTTCAGCTAGAATTACTTTAATATTTTTTTCCATTTTATCAATAACAGCCAGGCGCGCCTGGAGCGCTTCTTTTTCGTTGAGAAACAACAGGGAATCTAAATCAACCGGCAATTTAGCCAAATTAATATAGGGTAGGTCAAGTTTTTGAGCTAATAGTTCGGCTCGTCCTTCTTCTTCGCGGCGGCGAATCTCGGATAATCGTTCGTCGATATTGTTTTTTTTGGCTGGAGCCATAAAAAATGTTTTTACCGCTTTCTATTAACTAAATTCTAATGTATAAAAATGGAAAACGCAAGCCCCGTTAGAAGTTGTGAAAATATATTCTTATAAACTTTTAATGGGGCAGGTGTCTAAATTAAAAATTCCCGCTGTTGGCGGGAATTTTTAATTAGTTAAGCAATATTTGAACTTTCTAATATTCTTTTTATCTGTTCTTTAGCTTGGGCAATGTCCGGCGCGCTTAATTTAAACAACGCGCGGTTGTTTTTAGCCGTGCCGCCAAATTGTAAATTGAGTTGCTGTAAAATCTCCGGCTGTTTAATTTGCGCTAAGACTTCAATCAAGCCGTTATCGCCGGGCCAGAGGATAAACAGGCGGTTGATCTGGGGAAAATAGTCTTCGGTTTCTTCCAAAATAAAGAAGAGGTTTTGGCTGGTGGTAGCGGTAGCCGTAAAATCATCCGCAGCTGTCGGCAGCCAGATAGTTTTTTGTTTTTCATCCAGTTCCGCTTTGCCCAAGAGGCGCCCCCAGAGCCGCAAGGAATTTAGCGGTTTTGTTTTGTAGAGCCGTTGGATTATTGTTTCTTGCGCCGCGCCGCGGCTGATCAACAGCGAAGCCAAATTTAATGCTTGAGGCGTGGTATTGATATTTTGGAAACTGCGGGTGGCAGCGATGAGTCCCGTGAGCAGGCAGGTGGCGATTTCTTGGTCAATCAAATCCGGCCTTATTTTTTCAATCAGGCGGGCGATAAATTCGGCGTCGGCGGCGGCA
>CAZNNV010000042.1:1075-5278 GCA_964574515.1 uncultured Candidatus Saccharibacteria bacterium | reverse complement strand
ATTGGTTTGTCAAAAAATAGTTCGGTATTTTGTTCATGCAGGCGGCCGAGCGATTCTAAATCCGGCGCGCCGAGAACGACAATTAAATCATAAGCAAAAGGACCGGGTTCCAGTTTAATGTCTTTTTGTTCGACGCGCGCTGGCGTGGTGAGATATATCTTGAGCGTTTTGTCGGCGGTCTCATAGCGGAGTTTGGCAATTTTATTTTCACTGGTATCAATAGAAATAATAAAATCGCGGCTGGCCGTCAGCTCATTTTTTATTTTATCCAGCGCCGGCAAAAATTTTAGTTTTTCCGGAATCGGCTCCAGGCTGACAATATCAGTTTTTTTATTGAGTTTGCCGAGCGCCAACGCCAACGCCAGCGCGCAGCCTAAATTATCGCCGTCAATATTTTCCGGCAGAGGGATTAAAATCTTTTGGCTTTTTTGGATGAGATCAATAGCTTGTTGGAGTGGTGTCAGCATGAATAAAAAGAATCAATGATAAAAAGGGATTAGATAAATTTAGCGTAAAAGATAAGGGTGGTCAACCCCGTTAGAGGTTTTTGATTATATTTTATAGTTTTTTTAAGTAAAGCCGCAGGCGAAATCGCTCTTTTTTATCACGGTTAGTTAAATAGTATCTTTGAACTTCTAACGGGGTCAACCCCTGTGTATAATTTAGCATATTTATATGATGTTGAGGGTAGGAAATCGGTTGGAAATTGAGAGTAAATTAACCTTGACAAATATATATAAAAGACGTATAATTTTATATTCTTTAAAAACAGCAAATTTTCTAACTTTTCTATATAAGGATAAGGAGGGTACTATGAGAGAAAAAAAATTGTTTGGATGGATATGGATATTGTTGTTTATCGTCATTTTATCAACTGGATGCGCGACTTCTTTCCAAGGGGTCTGTCGGCATGAGGCGATTTATGCCGTCTCGGTTGTCGGCGAGCGCTATCCAGTCAGGATAGCTGTCGGTAAGTCAGCCGTTCCGGAAGGGCATTCTCAGGCCCAGGCTTTTATAAACGGTAGATGGGAATGGCTAAAAGTGAGATGGCCGAATGTGGTCATCTCGATTCAGGATTCTTTTTCCCCAGAGGGTTATGTTAATGGGGAGGTGACTCCGTTTCTTTTAGACACTCTTTTGAAAAAGGGGAGGAAGAAATGAAAAGAACTTTTTTGTTTTTTTGCTTATCGGTTGCGGTTTTGGTAGCTGGATGTGTCACAGTCGAAAGGCGAAATCTACGGCCGGAAATTTCACCACGGCAGTTGGCTAACCTTGGGCAGTCGTGTATTTGTATGAGGGCCAGCGGCGGCGGTCAGAAGTTTGGCCGAATGTGGGCGGCGGGAATATGGTTTTACGCGGTTATATTGCCGCGTATAAACTACAGAATTCGCCAGGCCGGAATTTTCCAGTCGTGGCTGGATTGCCACAGAAGCCCATCCTTCTGGATGCGGATAGATATTACACAGCTTTTGTGTTTATCTATCACGGCGCGTTCGGCAAAATGTACTGCGATCCGTACGTCCAAGTTTTTAGGACGGATAAAGTTACGGATCGCGACCGATTTAGTTTTTCGGGCACAGCTGGCGCTTCAGAGCTGCGCGCAAATTATATTTTGCGCGTGCAGGGATCTAACCAGGCGGCCTATCCCGGGCCGTTTCAGCAACATATGGAAATCCGTCCCCAAGAAATTATTGGGAATGGATTGCAGCGGTTCTTTCAAAGGTAAAAGCTTTAACGGGCAGGCGACAATCGGCAATCAAGCCGATAATCGTCTCGCCCGTCTTTTTTTGGGATTTTTTTATCTTTAAAAAAGAGAGGAGCCGATAGTTTTTTATGCTATAATTAATTATATGGAGTTTATCACTAAAACCGCTGAAGAAACGCAGCAATTGGCAGGGAAAATTCTGGAGGAAGCAACAAAGAAGCCACATCGCGGGGCACTGGTTTTGGCGCTTCGCGGCGAATTAGGCGCGGGCAAGACGACTTTTACGCAGGGCTTAGGCGCCGCATTGGGCCTTAAAGAAAAAATTCTTAGCCCGACATTTGTGGTCCAAAAAAGATTTACTATTAACCATAAGCTATTTGCTAATTTTTATCATATTGATTGCTACAGAATAGGAAAGCCAACGGAATTGGCGGAATTGGGTTTTAATGAAATAATAAAAGGGCCTGATAATTTGGTGGTAATTGAATGGGCGGAACGGATAAGGGATATTTTGCCGGCGGATACAGTGTGGTTGGAATTTGAACATGTGGGAGACAACGAAAGAAAAATAAAATTTTGAATTATTTTTATGGAATTAAGAGATTTTTCATATTATTTTGATTTGACCGATTTTAAACACCAAGTCGTGTTTCATAACTGCGAATATGTTTTTGATATTTTTAAAAAACTAGAAAAGTATATAAAAAATAATTTGCAGCCGGAAATTTTGGGCGAAGTCAGGCCCGGCGCGACTGTCGGCCAGAATGTTTTTTTGGGCCGGGGCAGCGTGGTTGAGTCCGGCGCTTATATAACTGGCCCGGCGATTATCGGCGAAAATTGCCAAATTCGCCACGGAGCATATATCAGGGCCAATGTTCTTTTGGGTAATAATGTTGTTGTTGGCCATGCTTCGGAAGTAAGCAACTCAATTTTTTTGGATGACGCCCGGGCGCCGCATTTCGCTTATGTCGGCAACAGCGTTTTGGGCAACCGGGTTAATTTAGGCGCCGGCGTCAAACTGGCTAATTTAAAATTAACCGGCGCGGAAATTGAGATAGACAAAATTAAAACTGGTCTAATTAAACTCGGTTCGTTCATCGGCGACGATTGCACTTTGGGTTGCAACAGTGTCTGCCAGCCGGGCACTTTTCTGGGAAAAAAAGTGGCTTGTCATCCAGGCGCGCTGCTGCATGGATTTATCGCGTCAAATAAAATTATTAAAGTCAGGCAGGATCAGGAGGAAACGGAAAAATTATATAAATGCATAAAAATATAATATGAAAAAATTAGTTTTAATTGACGGTCACGCTTTAGTCCACCGCGCTTATCATGCTTTGCCGCCGCTTTCGGCTAATAGCGGTGAAATGGTTAACGCGGTTTTCGGCTTCACTTCCATTCTGCTACGGATTTTGAAGGATTTAAAACCTGACTATATCGCGGCGACTTTTGATTTGCCCGGTCCGACTTTCCGTCATGAAGAATTTGAGGCCTATAAAGCCCAGCGCGTCAAAGCGCCGGATGAATTATACGCGCAGCTGAAAAGAGTGAAGGACGTGCTGGACGCTTTTAACATTCCATATTTTGAGCAGGCGGGTTTTGAAGCGGACGATCTGTTGGGCACCATTGTTGCCCAGGTCAAAAAAAATAATAAAGAAACAGCCGTCATTATCGCGACCGGCGATTTAGACACCCTGCAGCTGGTGGATAAAAAGGTGAGCATCTATACGCTTAAGAAAGGCGTTAAAGAGACAATCATTTATGATGAAGCGGCGGTCAATAAGCGTTATGGTTTAAAACCGGACCAGATGAATGATTATAAGGGTCTCAAGGGCGATCCGTCAGATAATATTCCGGGCGTGCCGGGGATCGGGGAGAAAACAGCCATCAGCCTATTAAAGGAGCATGGCAGTATGGAAAAATTGTATCAGCATCTGGAAAAGGGAGAGAAAATAAAAAATAAAAAATTAGCGGAGAAATTATTAGCCGCTAAAGAGCAGGCATTTTTTAGCAAATATTTAGCGACAATTAAAACCGATGTGCCGATTAAGTTTGATTTGGCCGCGGCGGTAGCGCATGATTATGATAAAAATAAAGTCATTGCGCTTTTTAAAGAATTGGGATTTTTCAGTTTGGTCAAACGGCTGGAGGAAAACGGTGCCGGCCAGTCGGCTGATAATCAAAAAGAGGCACAAACTTTGTTTGCTGCTCCGGCCGGCCGGGAAGCAAATGCCAAAAAAATAAGTGAACCGGCTGGCGACGAAGCGAAAAATATCTATGAAAAAATAGAAGCGGCGAAACAGGCCGGCGTGCTGTCGGAAAAGATTTATCAAGTGGAAAAAGACCTGGTGCCGGTGATTATGGCCATGCAGCAGGTGGGCATCAAGATTAATTCTGATTATTTGCGTTCATTAGGCGAGGGGCTGGCTGAACGGCTGGCTGAACTGGAAAAAGAAATTTATCGGTTGTCGGCTGAGAATTCGGATCAGTATTTTGTGCCT
>CAZNNV010000042.1:0-1065 GCA_964574515.1 uncultured Candidatus Saccharibacteria bacterium | reverse complement strand
CCGCAGCAATTGAGTGAGATTTTATTTGAACGGCTGAAAATTTCTATCAAAGGATTGAGAAAAACACCGGGCAAAGTTATTTCCACAGCCGCGCCGGAATTGTTTAAATTAAAAGGCCAGCACCCGATTATTGATTCGGTGTTGGAATACCGCGAGTTGGCTAAATTAAAAAATACTTATGTTGATGCTTTACCGGAACTGGCTGCGCGCGATGGCCGGCTGCACACGACTTTTGACCAACTGGGAACGACGACCGGCCGCTTGTCTTCCAAAAATCCCAATTTGCAAAATATTCCGATTAAGACCGAGTTAGGCCGGGAAATTCGCAAAGCATTTGTTGCAGAAAAAGGCTATAAATTATTAGCAGCCGATTATTCGCAGATTGAATTACGGATAGTCGCCACGCTGGCTCAAGATAGAAAAATGATTGAAGTTTTAAAGCGGGGCGATGATATCCATACTTTAACCGCGGCCGAGGTTTTTGATGTTTTGCCAGAAGAAGTTTCCTCAAGCCAGCGCCGGGCAGCTAAGACGCTGAACTTCGGCGTGATTTACGGCATGAGTGTCGGCGGTTTTGCCCAAGCAACCGGTTTTCCGACGGATAAGGCTAAAGTTTTTATTAAAAAGTATTTTGATGAGTTTAGCGGCGTGGCGCGTTATGTTGACGATATTAAGAAAGAAGCAGCCGAGCGCGGCTATGTTGAGACCTTATTTGGCCGCAAACGTTTTATTCCGGAAATCAATTCTTCGGCCTGGAATTTAAAGCAGGCGGCCGAGCGCATGGCGATAAACATGCCGGTGCAGGGCACAGCCGCGGATTTGCTGAAAATGGCGATGGTAAGAGTGCATAGGGCGCTCGCAAAAGATAAAAAACTGCATGAAAATACCCGCATGGTTTTGCAGATTCATGATGAGCTGCTCTTTGAAGTGAAAAATGATTTTGTGAGCGACGTTGCCGCGCTTGTGAAACGCGAAATGGAAGGCGCCTATAAAAACGAAATTCCGTTGATTGTGGATGTGAGCGCGGGCTTGAATTGGGCGGAGTTAAAGAAAATTATCTGATAT
>CAZNNV010000041.1:3233-6897 GCA_964574515.1 uncultured Candidatus Saccharibacteria bacterium | reverse complement strand
GAAATTGGTTTGACGCCGCCACGGGGCGCGGCCGATATTGTCGCGGTAACGCACCGCCATCATGATCATAATAATGTGGAATCATTATCCGGCGAACCCTTAGTCGTGGATGGGCCGGGCGAATACGAAACCAAGGGGGTTTCTATTAAGGGCGTGCTGTCTTTCCATGATAACAAGGAGGGCAAAGAGCGTGGCACGAATACTATATATATAATAGAAATTGAGGGCATAAAGATTTGTCACTTGGGCGATTTGGGTCAGGCGAAATTAACGGACGAACAGCTGGACGCGATTGACGGCGTGGATATTCTGATGGTGCCAGTCGGCGGCATCTATACGATTGACGGCGAGGAAGCCGTGGAAATAATTAATCAGGTTGAGCCGCGCATCGTCATTCCGATGCATTATAAAATATCGGGCTTAAACATCAAACTAAACGGTGTGGAAGATTTTTTGAAAGAAATGGGCATTAGTAAGAAAGAAACATTTGATAAACTAACTTTAAAAAAGAAAGATCTGCCGCAGGAGGGGATGGAGGTCAAGGTGATGCGGATATAAAATAAATAAAATAAATGGGACTCATTGATTTTATAGAAAAGCTGCAAAAAAAACCGCTGTATGTCAAGACGCGGATTATGTGGGGCGGGGTGGCCATTTGTATGGTGGCTGTTTTTTTGTTTTGGTTTTGGTCTCTGAATTTGACCATAAATAACCAAACGGCAAAAGAAGTAAAAGAACAGGGCGAGCTTTCTAAGAGTTGGGAGCAGATTAAGGAAGACGTGCCGACATTGTGGCAAAGCTTGGGCGCGGGAATCAGTAACATTTTAAAAGAAGAGGAAGCGAATAATGAAAATATTGAATCAACATTAACATCGGAACCGTCGGCAACGAGCGAGCCATATTCGTCAATGCCAGCCGGGTTGCCGGTTGAATAGTCGCTCGGCCGCCTGTCTTCAAAAACCGTGGTCGGCTCGGGCATTATAAAAAACAAGTTTATCTCCAGCCGCCGCTTATGTCTCGGCGCGCTGTAAAAATTAAATTAACAAATTAGTGGGCGCGCCTGCGACATATTTTTGAATGACAGGCAGCCTCACTTAAAAGTAGAATTTAAAATTTGTATATTCACAAAAATTATTAAATTCGTAAGTTTATGGAAATTGGCAATATCAAAAAACAAGAAATAATTAAGGAGATGCAGGACTGCTATCTGGACTATGCCATGTCGGTGATTGTCGGCCGGGCGTTGCCGGATGCGCGGGATGGCATGAAACCGGTGCACCGGCGGATTTTGTATGCCATGTGGGATATGGGTTTGCGTTCAACAGCGAAGCTGCGCAAATCAGCGACGGTCGTCGGCGAAGTGCTTGGTAAATATCATCCGCACGGCGATGTGGCGGTTTATGATACAATGGTTCGTTTGGCTCAGGATTTTTCTATGCGTTATCCGATGATTCAAGGCCAGGGAAATTTTGGCTCGCTGGACGGTGATGGCGCGGCGGCGATGCGTTATACCGAATGCCGTTTAACGCCGCTGGCCGAGGAAATGATGCAGGATATTGATAAGGATACTGTTGATTGGGTTGATAATTATGACGGCTCGCGGCAGGAACCATTGTCTCTGCCGGCCAAGCTGCCGCAGCTGCTGCTTAACGGTTCAGTCGGTATCGCTGTGGGCATGGCAACTAATATTCCGCCGCATAATCTAACGGAGTTGGTTGACGGTATTAATTATTTAATTGTCAATCCCAAGTGTTCGCCCGAAGAGTTGATAAAAATAATCAAGGGACCGGATTTTCCGACCGGTGGGGCGATTTTTGACCGGCAGGCGATTCTGCAGGCTTATTCCACCGGCAAGGGGGCGGTAGTCAATCGGGCGCTGGCCGAAATTACGGAAGATAAAAAAGGCCATCAGCAAATTATTGTCAGTGAAATTCCTTACCAGGTAAATAAGGCTAGTTTATTGGAAACCATCGCTGATTTGGTCAAGGATAAAAAAGTTGAAGGCATCAAAGACATTCGTGATGAATCAGACAAAGACGGTGTGCGGATTGTCATTGATTTAAAAACCGATTCCTATCCGCAAAAAGTTCTTAATCGGCTTTATAAATTAACCGATTTGCAAAAGACATTTCATTTTAATATGCTGGCACTGGTGGAAGGGGGATTGCAGCCGCAGGTGTTGCCGCTGAAAAATATTTTAGAACAATACGTTGAACATCGTTATAAGGTGATTGTCCGGCGGACGCAGTTTGATTTGGCGCGGGCTAAAGACCGAGCGCATATTTTGGAAGGTTTGAAAAAGGCGCTTGACCATATTGATGCGATTATTTCAACTATTCGCAAATCCGCCAATAAAGAAGAGGCTCATGTTGCCTTATGTAAAAAATTCAAATTTTCCGACGCGCAGACCACGGCCATTCTAGACATGAAGCTGCAAACCTTGGCCGGTTTAGAGCGCCAGAAAATAGAGGACGAACTGAAAGAAAAGAAAAAGATAATTGAAGAGCTGGAAATATTGCTTAAATCACCTAAGAAAATTTTAGGCGTGATCAAAGACGAATTAAATTATCTGAAAGATAAATTCGGCGACGAACGGCGGACTAAAGTTTTTGTTTCGCCGGTCGGGGAATTTAAGGAAGAAGATTTAGTGCCGCAGGAAGAATGTATTATAACTCTGACAAGCGGCGGCTATGTCAAGCGTTTAAATCCCAAGAATTATAAAGCGCAGCATCGCGGCGGCAAGGGCATTATGGGGATGACGACGCGCGAGGAGGATGAAGTGGAGAGTATGGCCTGCGTTAAAACTCATGATAATTTATTATTTTTTACTACCACCGGCCGGGTGTTTCAAATTAAGGGTTATGAAATTCCCGAATCCAGCCGGGTAGCGCGCGGCACAGCCATTGTTAATTTTTTGCAGTTAGGGCCAAACGAAAAGGTGAGTGCGTTGGTGGCGACCAAAGAAGGATTGAAGGAGAAAAAGAATCCGCCAGTTGGCGGATTACCAGCCGGCGGGGCTGTTGTGGATGAAAAGTATTTAGTGATGATGACAAAAGATGGTATAATCAAGAAAACCGATATTGCGGAATTTACCAATGTGCGGCGAAGCGGTTTGATCGCGATAAATTTAAACAAGGGAGATGAATTAAGATGGGTGCGCGTTTCTTCCGGCCAGGATGAAATTATTTTAGTGACAGGTGGCGGCCAAAGCATTCGTTTCAAAGAAAAAGATGTGCGGCCGATGGGCCGGGGAGCGGCTGGCGTGCGCGGTCTGAAATTAAAAAAAGGCGATGAAGTTATTAATTTAGATGTTATTAAAAGCGCTGCGTTAAAAGAAACAAAACCGGAATTATTAGTGGTCATGCAGAATGGTTACGGCAAAAAAACTGATTTACGGCAGTTTAAAATTCAACGGCGAAGCGGTTCAGGTATTAAGGCGGCGCAAGTGACCGCCAAGACCGGCCAAATTGTGGCGGCAAAAATTTTAGATCCGCAAGAACAGGATTTAATTGCTATTTCCCAGAAGGGCCAGGTAATTCGTACGGCGCTCAGTTCGGTTTCGTCTCTTGGCCGGGCAACTCAAGGCGTGCGAATTATGAAGTTAGAGCCCGGTGACAAGGTGGCGTCGGTGACATGTTTATAACAATCAATAATTAATTACTCA
>CAZNNV010000041.1:0-3223 GCA_964574515.1 uncultured Candidatus Saccharibacteria bacterium | reverse complement strand
ATTCAATTACCAATATTCAATAAAAATTGGATATTGGGCGCATATTAAATATTGAAAGTTTTTATGCAAGGTACCGGTGGTTTCATCAATCCGGAAAAAGTGTTGGAGCAATTAGATATTAAAAATGGCATGGCTATTGCTGATTTTGGTTGCGGCCATGGTTATTTTGCTATTCCGGCCGGTAAAATAGTTGGTCCGGACGGCAAAATTTTTGCCATTGATGTTTTAAACGAAGCGCTGGAATCAACGCGTTCTCAGGCGCAATTGGAGAGCATTTTGAATATTGAAACAAAAAGGGGCAACCTGGAAGTCGTCGGCGGTTCAAAAATTCCCGACGGGAGCGTTGAAATGGTTTTGCTCCATAATGTCTTATTTGAATCGCAAAAAAAAGCGGAGATTATCCGCGAGGCTAAACGCGTTTTAAAACCAGGCGGCACCTTTGTTCTAATTGATTGGCTAACCGAGAAAAATAATATTGGTCCGCAAGAGGGCTGGCGGATTAATGAAGAAGACGCTAAAAAGCTGGCTGTTGCCGAAGGTTTTGCGTATCAGAAAAACTTTGACGCGGGAGAATACCATTATGGTTTGCTTTTCAATAAAGCTTAGCGAACATTTAATAGTCGGTACTTCTTAAAATGTTCAAAAAAATAAAAAACCGCCAATCTACTTTGCTCTCAATTTTAGTTTTGCCTGTTTTTTTCTCCGGTCTTTTCGCCGGTATTTCGCCTTGCCAGGAAGATAAGCCGGCTGATTTAACATTAGAATTTTGGAGCGTTTATGATGATTCCGATGTTTACGATAATTTAATCAGGGAGTTTAATGAAGAATATCCATATATCGCGATTAATTACCATAAAAAGGATTATGCTAGTTATGAAAAAGAATTGGTGGATGCTTTGGCGGCCGGGCGGGGGCCGGACATTTTTTCCATTCATAATACCTGGCTGCCCAAACACCAGGATAAATTAGCGGCGGCCCCGAGCGAGATTATTACGCCGAAAAAATTTCAGGAAATTTTTGTTGATGTGGCGGTTGCTGATTTTGTTGGCATAGAAAAAGCGGCTGACGGCATGGAGGCACAGGCGGTTTACGCTTTTCCTTTTTATATTGATACTTTAGCTCTTTATTATAACCGTGATTTATTAAACAGTGCCGGCGTGGTTAAGCCGCCAGCAACTTGGTTGGAATTCAACAGCGCAGTAGAAAAAATAACTCTGCGCGACGCGCAGAATAATATTACGCGCGTTGGCGCAGCCTTGGGCACAGCTAAAAATATTAATCGTTCGACTGATATTTTATCATTGTTAATGCTACAAAACGGCACCCAGATGGTTTCCAGCGATAAAAAATATGCTACCTTCAACCAGCCGATTAGCCAAAGCAACGGTGAAAGCTTCAATGCTGGTGAAAACGCTCTTTCTTTTTATGCTAATTTTGCTAAAGCCTCAAAGAAGGTTTATACCTGGAACCAATATCAACATTATTCCATTGACGCTTTCGTAGAGGGTAAGGTGGCCATGATGTTGAATTATGCTTATCAAATTCCGCTGATTAAAGCACGTTCGCCGCATTTGAATTTTGGCGTGGCGGCAGTGCCGCAGATTTCCTCAACCGGTCCAGCTGTAACTTATGCTAATTATTGGGGCCAGGCGGTTTCTAAAACTTCGCCCAACGCCATTTATGCCTGGACATTTTTGGCCTGGTTAGCCGGGAAGGATAATGCTCAGGTTTATTTGGAAAAAACTGATCGGCCAGCCAGCCGCCGCGATCTGGTGGAATGGCAGAAAAGCGATCCGGGGCTGGGTATCAGATTGACAGCGCGGCCATTGAAACAATTTTAGCCAATATGATTGAGAACGTGGCGCAAAACAGCGAATCAATCAGTACAGCGTTAAATCGCGCCAGCCAGCAGATAACGTTATTGATGACAAATAAAGATTAGTCTTTTTATAAAATTTTGCGGGAAGAGAAAATTATTAAGATTGCGGAGATTAAGTTCTCAATTTTCAAGTACCAATTTTCAAGCATTGAAAATTCATTGAGAACTGAGAACTGAGAATTGAATCATGGCTAATCCATTAAGATCTTCAATTGCTTTATTAATTTTTACTGGCCTTTTATTGCCTGTTATTTCGGTTTCCGCCGCTGGTTTTGTGCCTTGCACCGGCACCGGCGCTAATGCTTGCGATGTTTGTGATATTTTTGAAATGATTACCAATATCTATAATTTTATCGTTTTTAGACTGATGCCGGTTTTGGCCGGATTGCTTTTTTTGTGGGGCGGCGTAATGATGGTGCTGGCCGGCGCGTCGGAAGAAAGTTATAAAAAAGGCCGGGCAATTTTTATTAATACGGCCATCGGCGTGGTGATTGTTTTGGTCTCTTGGCTGGCGGTCAATACGGTTTTAGTGGAGTTTGCCAAATCAACATCAACTTTTTCTACTGGCAGTTGGTGGCAGGGGGTCAGGTGTCAGTAAGAATTTAAAATTAAATCAATAAAAAATTATAAAATGTCTACTTACTCCAAAAAACTTTTTTCCATTATTCTTATTTCTTTTTGTTTGGCCGGTTTTTTAGCTTCGGCTGGCTCTGTTTTAGCTGATGCCTCCGATCCTAATACTGGTGCCTATACTCCATGTAATGCTGGTGGTGACAATCCGAATGCTTTGCCGGGAGGGGACAATCCCAATAGTCCTGCTAGCGGCGGTTTTTCCGGCTCTTTACAAAATCCGCTTAAAGCAGATAGCTTTGTTGAATTAATCACTAACATTGCCGATTTTCTTTTAAAGCTGGCCATTCCGGTTGCGTTCTTTATGATGGTTATTGCCGGCTTCCGGTTTGCCGCGGCGCAAGGCAATGAGGAAAAATTGACCACAGCCCGGCGGAATTTAATGTATACAATCATCGGCATTGCGGTCGTTTTTGCCAGCAAGATTTTAGTCAGCTATATCAGCAGTCTGTTGGAAGGCGGCAGCAGCGGTCCAATCAGAACCTTTATCAATAAATTACAAAGTACTTTATATTTAATTATTGGCTTCTTGTTTACCTTAGTGACCGTTTATTTTATTTGGGGGATTATTCAGTACGTGGGCGCCGGCGGTGATGAAGAAAAAATTACCATCGGCAAGCGGCATATGATTTGGGGAATTGTCGGGATGACAATCATGGCGGCGGCCTGGCCGATTGTTTCGCTGATTGTTAATTATATTGGACAATAAGCTAT
>CAZNNV010000040.1:0-6920 GCA_964574515.1 uncultured Candidatus Saccharibacteria bacterium | reverse complement strand
TTTATAATATCCTCGCCCGAAGAATTTATTTTACCTTTATAATAATCATCCGGCCAGACCGCATTGGTGGTCATTTTTTGAGGCAGGGCGCAAAAAATAGTGACGCCATCTTTACTCCAGACGCATTTGTCCGCCAAGCCGGCGAGATTAATATTTTTGTTTTCTTGGCCGTCGCTTCTAGCTAAATAGAGGCCAGGATTTTTCCCGTTGGCATCGGTTTTGGAATAAAGAATTCTATCGCCAGTGGGCGACCATTTGGCATTTAAGCCGTAGGTATCGCTCAGTATTTTTTCAAAGTTACCGGTTGCCGGGTTAAGGGTGAACAGAAAACCCTGCGATAAGCCGCTGATTTGGCTGTGCAACGATATTTTGCTGGCTGCTGGCCAGGTCAGGACCAAATTGTTCAGGCGGGTTTTAAAGATGTTTTTCCAGTTGCTACCGTCAGGATCAGCAATGCTGATATTGCTTTGGTCACTGGTTGGGTCATTGTATTGATAGACAATTTTTTTACTGTCCGGCGACCAAGCTAAATAGCCAATTTCATTTTTATAATAGGCGTGTTCGTTATTTTGGTAATTGAAATATATTTTTTTAACGGTATTATTTTCCGCGGTGATGGCAATAACTTTTTCTTTATCCGGCGACCAAATAATTTTTAGAACATTCTTGAGGCCGGGCGAAGAAATCTTTTTTAAACCGGAGCCGTCAAAAGATGATTCCCAGACGTCGCTGTTGTCCGCTTTGGTATAATATTTGACCGTTTTGCCGTCCGTGCCAATAACCGCGCCGAGGGCTTTTTCTTGGCTGATGGTTTTTATTTTTAGGTCGGTCGCATTGGTGGTCGCGGATGGCGAAGGCGATGCTGTTTCATCCGGGGTTGTGTTGGATTTTTTTAAAAAAGCATTATAAACAATCAGCGTGCCGATAACCAGCGCCAAACCGATGGATGAAATGATAAATATTTTTTTAGTATTCATGAAAAATATTAAATTATGGATTAAGAATTATAATGAAGTCTGATTAGGGATTATTTTTTTAATTTCTTCCTTGTATGTCATTTTGTTCCAGCGTCGGCGCGCCGATTTTCACCAATGTCGGATCAATTGTTTTTAAAATTAAATATGAACATAACAGTAAGACTAAGCCTGACAAAGCCCCGACAATCATCTCTTTGGCTTTATCTATCTTGCCCGGATTACCAGCTGCCAGCATCCACATAATCCCGCCCAGAGCGATAATCCCGACAGCCAGGAAAGACAAGAGGTAGAGGCCGAAGGAGAAAAAGGCCTGGACATATTGGCCGGGATCTTTGACCGCCGTATCTTTAGGCAATGTTGGCAAACCGATTTGGATTTTATATTCGGCCAGTGAAATTAGCGGGGCGGCTAGCAGGATGATGATGATTAGGAGTAAAAATATATTTTTGTTCATATTAATTTATTTTGTGTATTTTTGACCCTGCTGATATAATTCTGCGTCTCTCTTGGCAATCGGCTGCAGCCGCTGGCATTGCCGCCGCATTGTCTTTCAAAATTTCCCATCCCCCAGTTATAAGCGGCTAAAGTATTATCTAAGTTGCCATTATATCGCCGATAAAGCTGGCCTAGATATTTTGTGCCGCCGGCAATATTTTGTTCCGGATCAAAAGAATTATTAACCCCAAGATCATTCGCAGTCTCGGGCATCAATTGCATTAATCCTTGGGCGCCGGCCGGACTCACGGCATTAGGGTTGCCGCCGGATTCGGTCAAGATAACCGCTTTAACTAAGTTTGGCGGCAGGCTACCATTTTGTTGGGCATATCTGTTTATTAAATCAGCGTAGGCGCCTTGGGCGATGGAAGAGGATGTGATTTGTGGATCGGTCAAGCCATAACCTAAACCTTCGTGGGGTGGAATAGCTTCAATATCATATTGTTCCAGCGTCGGCGCGCCGATTTTCACCAATGTCGGATCAATGGTATGTAATATTAGCCAGGAACACAGCAACAAAACTAAACCCGATAAGGCCCCAACAATCATCTCTTTGGCTTTATCTATCTTGCCCGGATTACCAGCTGCCAGCATCCACATAATCCCGCCCAGAGCGATAATCCCGACAGCCAGGAAAGACAAGAGGTAGAGGCCGAAGGAGAAAAAATATTGGAGGTATAAAGCCGGATTGGCGTCTTTAGCAATTGTTTTCGGCATGCCGGGCAGCGGAGCAGTCAGAGTGTAATCAGCAGCAGAAACTGATAGTGGAGATAATGATATTAGGGTAAAAAATATTAGAAGAAATAAAAATAATTTTATGGGATATTTTTTCATTATTTTACGGTTGGATTTCAATTTGCAGATTAGCCGTGGCTTGCTGAAGCCGATCATTTCTATCAGTAACGGAAATATTTAATTGCCTAGTAAATGGCTCGGATATTTCGCCAGGCGGGATGCTCAAAATAAAACGATTTAATTCTTTATTTTCCAGGTTATCCAGTTTTTGGCCGTTGAATTGCCAAACATAATCAATATCCGCCGGGTCGTTTGAACGGAAGAAAAAAGGCACGGCCAGAAAGCGTAATTTTTGGTCGGTCTTGGCAGTGATGCTGTTTTTAAAAGCATAATTGCCCAGCGGGTCATAGAGTAAAATTTGCGGATTGGCCAAAGTTATAGTAATAGTTTTATCTGTTAATAATTTATCCGCGGAATCATAAATTTGGCATTTGATTTTAAAAGTTTCACCCGGCCAGCCGGTAGCTTTAAATTTTAAAACCGCCCGGCCTAAACCGCTGTCCGCGAGAGCCTTTTTTCCATTTATCCGCCAGGCATAAGATAATTTTTCTGGTTCTTTGATGCTCGGATCAATTGGCACGGCTACAACACGGATTAGGGAATTTCTGGCGGCTAAGGCCTTGCCAAGATAGCCGGGCGGCACGTAAGCATTGCTGGACCAGTCCAATAAAAAACTATTGGGCCGGATGGGAGTCTGTTCGTCCGTTAGTCCGGCAGTGATATTCTCGATGGCCTTGGAATCCCGTTGGCTTGGAATGACCACAAAAACCGCGATGGCGAGCAGGAGCAAAATTGGGATGAGAGCTTTTTTCATATGAGACTATTTGGCAATTTTCCCGGCTAACTTTTGGCCAATAGGCGTTTGCAGTTTAGCCGCCGCTTTTTTCTTGATATAAGCATAGATAACGATGCCGATATTGCTGGGCATAATGCCTAATGATATCGCGTCTATTATTTTTGCCACAATAAAAGTAAGAACCGGATCTAATTTTGGGTTATACATTTTTTGCCAGAAACCAAAAATTAATCCGGCCAGTATTTCGGTAAAAAAATTCAGGATGGGGACTAAACCGATTAAGTCAAAAAGGGCTGCGACAAAAAACATCATCCAGGGAAAAGAGGCTGGTTCAGGTCCGGGCGTCTCTTTTGATTCTGGGGATCTGTTATCAGATGGGTTCTCTTGGGCTGGTGGTTGATTTTCTTCAGGCAATAAATCAGTAGATTATGAATTAATATTATGAATTATAGGATTTTTTCATTATTCATGATTTATGGTTCATAATCCATTGTTTAGACAACGTCTCTGGTTTCTTCTTCTTGCGCTAGTTCTTGTTTGGCTTTTTCAATTTCTAAAATTTGGCGCGGGTCGGAAGTAATAATTTGGTCTTCGGTATAGGAGGCGACAACTTTTATCGCCGCGTGCTGGAGGCCGGCGAAAAAAATGCCTTCGCCGACGCTGCATTCAAGAAGCAAGTATTTTTCCTGGTCGGTCAGATTGAATGTTTTGCTGATGATATCAATGGTGGATGGCGACTGGCGGAGGAGTATTTGCATGGAGGAATTAGAAACAATCGGTTTGCCATATTGGGAGGCCATAAAGTCAGCGACGTCTTGGGTAATAGTCGTTAGCCCTAGATAATATTTGCGGCAGCGTTTGGCAATGCCGAAAAGAAATGAGGCGGCATCGTCGTGGCGCATCATCACCCAGGCTTCATCTACCACCAAAATCCGTTTTTTGATTTCCGCGCGGATAATGTTCCAGATATAGTGGAGGACAATATACATTGCGACTGGCCGCAATTCTTCTTCCATGTCGCGGATGGAAAAAACCACCAATTTATTTTTCAACGCTACATTGGTTTGTTGATTGAAAAAGCCGGCGTAAGAGCCAGAAACGAATTTATCGAGGCGAGTTGCCAATGAAGCGCCGCCTTCCATATTTTTTAGAATGGTTTGTAAATCGGTTAGCAAGGGAGGCGTAATTTTAGAAAAATCGGCGTCAGGCGTAATGTCGCGCGATGAATAGGTTTCGGAAATCGCCCGGTCGAGCAAAGCGTCTTCTTCGGCGGAAAGGCCGCCCAACATAATTCGCATTAAGCCGACCAAGTTGATAATAGTGGAGCGCAAGACATCGCCCGGGTGTTCACCTTTCGGTGGCACCGGCAAATCAAAGGGATTTAAATGGTGCGGCGAATTGAGCGAAATTTTAATAAATGAGCCGCCGACGGTTTCGGCCAGATATTGGTATTCATTTTCCGGATCAATAATAATGACATCCGTGCCCATCATGAGCGAGCGCAACACTTCCAGTTTGACTGTATAGCTTTTACCGGAGCCGGATTTGGCGAAGACGCAGGCATTGGCATTTTCCAGCGAGAAGCGGTCAAAAATTATCAGTGAATTATTGTGCCGGTTGATACCGTAGAGGATTCCTTTGTTATCTGATAAATTAACAGAGGTGAAAGGAAAAGAAGTGGATAATGGGCCGGTATTGAGCGGTGTGTGGATGGATAGCTCGTCTTTTTCCAGAGGCAAGGTGGAATTGAAACCCTGTTCTTGTTGGAAAGTGGCCGGCTTGATATAAATCATCCGGCCTTCCATCATGGCGCGGATTTCCGTTTCTATCTCTTCCAGTTCTTTCTCATTTTGGCCGAAGATAGTGATATAGAGTCCGAATTTGAAAAATTTTTCCGTCCCCTGCTGCAAGCTGTCACGGATACCCTCAATATCCTGCATGGCGGTTTCCAGCTGCGGGTCGCGGACTTTGCCCTGTTTTTGCTGTTCGCCGATCTGCGATTGGACTTGCGCTAGTTTTTTGCGCAATTGGCTCATCATCCAGACCGTTTCCACCGGATGGATAAACATCGCTAGATTCGTTTCTTTGTCCATTGATAAAATCGGCGACAGCCAGTTGGTAGTCAAGTAGCGCGGATAAGTGAAAATAAAAAGCGTTCGGGCGAGTTTATCCCCGACTTGCACATAATTGGCCGTTATTTTCATGGCTGGTGGCGCCACTAAGTCTTTGATGGTTGGCGTCCCTTTGGGCCGAATGTCGGCTTCAGTGGCTGGTTCGGGCTGTTTTTTATTGAAGAAAGGAAGAGGCATAAAGTAAATTTATAATTTTTATTGTTTTTTTGTAAACATCGGCTTTTCTTTCAATCCCATATTATAGAGATGATAGAAAAGTTCGGTTACTTCCTCGGTTTTTAAAACCGTGGCTTTGAGGCCAATATTAGCGAGGCCGGCAGCCACATAATTAATTCTTTGCCAAAGCTGACTTTTTAATTCGGCCAGCGATTTATTTTCTTGTTGGTTATTTTTAGCCGGATTGATTAGGCCGCTGATTTTTTCCATCAGATTTTGATTTTTTTGCTCAACCGCGGCCAGCGGCACGACCACATAAAAACTTTGATTCATAATATGGGCGGATGAGATTAAACTTTTGACAAAATCTACATATTCAGCCGCCTGGATTTTCAAAAGTTCATTTTCTTGTTCTTTACGTTTTTGTTCCAACATCATCAGATATTCGGAAACATCCAGTTGGCGCGCCACGACTAAAATTTGTACTGAGAAATCCAACGAATTAAGGAAGGACTGATAGCGCATGAGAAGCGCATCCTGCTCCTCCGTTGATTTCAGGTTGAAATTGACGGCTGTAGTCATCAAAACGCCGCGGAGCGAGCCATTGCGGGTAATGATTAGGCCGTCCTGGATATCTTCAATGTCTATTTTTTGCTGGACCGCTGGAGCGGATAGATTGGGCATAAAATAAATTTAAAATTTAGAATCATCTTTATCTTTTCTCCGCCAGACATAAATTCTTGGCCGGGTAATATAGGAAAAGAAAGAAATGACATAATCAAAAAACGGCCTCCCGTTTATTTTAACAAAAATAATCAGAATGAGATACCCGGCCAGAGGCAGGCCGATGGCGATAACGAACCAAAGCTTGAAGAAATACCAGAGCGTCAGTAACAATAACGCGGCGCCCAGCGACAGCATAAATTGTTTGAGCGTCAGCGGCCCGATAATTTTGTCTTCTACATCAGAAAATTGGGGAACGGTGAATTGCATGATTGTTAATATAGGTTTTTTATTTCAGGATATTTTTTAAATCCACAATATTACCTTGTGCCGGTGAGGTGGGTTTCGGCGGTGTTGGCGCGATTGGATTTGCCGCTGGCGGCCCGGCCAAATCTCCTTCTTCAATTGGTTCGCGGTAGGCAGAAGTTGGCCGTGCTGGAATTCGAGGGATTATTGGTTCAGGCATTGGCGGTTGAATGGGTGGAACTGGACTAGCGGGTAAATTTTGCGTCGGATTAACAGGCGTTTGATTGGGAGCGGTTTCTGTTTGCCTAGCTTGCTGAGGAGCTTCTTCCGGATTGACGATAAGGTCATTCCGTTGCGTGCGGGCGGTTTCTTGGGCGATAAATCTTATTAGGTCATAGAAGTCCAGAATCCGGCTGAGTATTTTTCTGTCTTGGGGTGATAATTTTTTAGCATTGGGGTTATTATATAAATAATTCATTTCATCAATTTCGCTTGGTTCGTCGGGCGAAGAGCGCAGGAAATCAACAAGCCAGTTGCGGATGACGGGGCGTGCTGGTTTGGTTTCGTTTTTAACCATGAGCGGATCTTTGCCGACCGGCT
>CAZNNV010000039.1:4745-7063 GCA_964574515.1 uncultured Candidatus Saccharibacteria bacterium | reverse complement strand
CGTCGGGGAACCGCTAGAAAGAATTGGCGCGGTTGGATTGGTATTAGCAATAGTTGAAAAAATATAATCAGCAGAGATTGCTTGATTACCAGCAGCATCTCTTGATTTAACCCGGTAGTGATATGTAGTGCCTGATGATAAGTTAGTTAGAGTCTGCGAATGTGTGGTAACCATCGTAGCAGAAAGAGATGTTTGTGAGCCGTAACTAACCGTTAAGCCGTAATCAATCTGCGTATCAGATAATTCATTCGTTGTCCAAACAATAACAGCGGAATTTTGGGTAATAGAAGAAGCAGTTACGCCAGAAACCACCGGCGCAGTCGTATCAGGAACAGTAATATTTTTACTGACTTCGGCTGAAAAAGAACTTTCATTGCCGGTTGTATCAATAGCGCTGATTGAAAAATAATAAGTCAGGCCATTGGTTAGGCTAGAAAAAACATAACTGGTTACATTGCCGACATTAATGCTGCTTGAATAACCGCAGAGGCTACAAACTTTTGGATCACTGCCGGTACGCGGCGTTGTGCCGTAATAAATCTTATAGCTGGCTAAATCCGGCTCTGTATTAGCATTCCAGCTGAGCGTTGCTGTGCCAGCCAAAGTAGATTTTGCCGAAAAAATAAATGAAAATAGTATCAAAATAACAATGATTTTGTTTTGCTTCATATTTTTTTATTATTTATATTTGATTAATGCTAAAATAATATTTTATCTTCTGTAACCAATTGGCTTTTTCAATTGTTTTGCTGACTTCAGTGGAAAAACAGCTTTCTTTTTGAGCGGTATTATACGAGGTGATAGAAAAATAATATGTTTTTTCCGGTTGCAAGTCAGAAACTTTATAAGAAATAACATTACCGACATCAATTTTATCTGGATAGCCGCTCGCCGGGCAATCGCCCGTTCTTTTTGTCTCACCATAATAAATCCTATAACCAGCTAAATTAGCTTCCGTATTAGAATCCCACGAAAGATCGGCTGAACCGACTGGCGGCTGGCTTAAACATAATACCATAATTCCGATAACTAATATTACTATGATTATTAAAATTACTAGTAAAATTTTGGATTTTAATGGCGGGGTTTTTTGATTTTCCTGATTAATAATATTAACCGGATTAGTTTGATTTTCCATTATATAAGATTTAACGATTATATTAAATTAAGTTATTTATAGCTTAACACATTTTTATTTTTTAAGAAATAAGGATATCAACTATTTTTTCTAACTCACGCTCACTCCGCTCGGTTTACCCTGTGGATTATCTGTGCTACTGCACAGATAATCCCTGGGGTGCAACAGGAGAGGTGGTATCGGAAGTTATCCATGAAAACTGCCCTTGAATTAAATGAATTGCCCAAGTACTGCCGCGCCCATAATCTTCTTGAGGACTATAACAGCTATCTCCTGGCTTTACCCCATCCCACATACCCATCAACCCTTCGTTTGAAAAAATATTGACAATCGGAGAATAAAATATTCCATACTTGTCTGTCACAATATCAGAAGCGCCGGGAGCTACGCAAAGATTGCTCATTGCCATGCCTATTGCGTGTGCAGCATCGTTTGGAAAAATCCAATTCAATCCATCAAAAGAATAAGCGAAATAATTAGCAGGCCCAACAGCTCCAAGCCCGTTTGCATACAGTCCAATAAACACTCCGGGGTTATTGCCTATTGGTATTTCGAGATATTTTATATGAGGTGGAAAGTATAGATTTGTTTTTTCAGGCGGATAAAAATTAAATCCGTCCCAACTCTTTGCTAAATACATTGCCTCACTGCCCGGAGAAGCGCCGGAGTCATAATAATAAAGCCAAACTTGCCGACCACTTGGCGTATTCATATATATTGCGTAAGGGTGTCCAACGCCATATATTCCGTCGCTGCAATATTTTCCCATGCTGGGATTTGAAGAATCGATCCAATATTTTCCGTCATGAAATGACCAGTTACAATTTTGTTTAAGTGAGTCGCTTATTTTTATCACTGGCGTCGGCGGAGTATCGCTATTGCCATAAGTCCCGTACAATTGCCAATAATCAGCATTGAATTTACGCCAATTGACTCCGTCATCACTGACCGCATGGCATATCTCAAGAAACCCTCCTTGATGCAGACCTGTTTGATTGTTATACGCTTTTTCAGCGCATTCATAGTACATTTTATACATTTCACGACCGTTTTCAATAGAAGGGTAACTCGCTTTTATAACCGATGGATTGCAAGCATGCATTCCGTCCTCATCAGTGTCTCGCGTGGAATGTCGTAATACCGAAATGTTATTTAAACTTGGAATATATTGACCGGCCGT
>CAZNNV010000039.1:2880-4735 GCA_964574515.1 uncultured Candidatus Saccharibacteria bacterium | reverse complement strand
ACAGAATCCCCGCCCTCACCATTAATAATTTCACCGCCGCAAGTCCATACTTTCCATGTGCCGTCATTATCAACCATGGCAGATGGTTCATAATCATAATTATTAGGCTTGTCAATAAATGCCCAGCTAGATCCGAAGTTTTTGGTAAAGTTAATATCCACCGCTTGAGAGTTTTTTACCCAAACAAAAAGGCTAAATAATAAAATCAGAAAAAAAATAATTTTAAATTTTATTTTCATAAAATTATCGCACGCTCACTCCGCTCGGTTTACCCTGTGGATTATCTGTGCTACTGCACAGATAATCCTTGGGGCGCGGCGGGAGGAATAGCTTCAACTATTGTTATTGTTTTGGGCGAACCGGAAAGCTCATAATTGTAGCCAGTAGGCGTATTAATGGCATAGACTTCAATGATATGTTTGCCAACAGCAAGGGTTGGAAAAATATAGTCAAAGCCATGGTTAATGCCTTGAATTCCGAAAGTGGATAAATCGGGTTTACTAATATTGGCAACAATATTAGCCGCCTCTGTTTCGTCAATATAGATTTTAACATTTATCGGATTGACACCAGCATCAGCGTCGTAAGCCCAGCCGGTGATATGAATGGCATTGGCGTAATCAAGCCAACCGTAAGAAGGAGTGTTGGTTGTATTTGTTGAGCTCAGAGAACAATTAATGGGCGTAATATTAAAACTGTAGTCGGCCGTTTTGTTTCCAAAAGAAAAATTGTTGTTTACCGTAGAATTAGAAAGTGCGGGAGCGCCCGTATAACATCCAAGATAGATACCATATAGTTGCGTATGGTTAGCTTGACTATCATAGATAAAGTTATCCGTTACTGTTATATTGTCTCCTCCGCTAACAAATATTCCTCCGTGAATATTAAATTCATAAGAAATCTTATCGTTATTATAAGCTTTATTCCCTATTATAGTTACATTGGCAGGAGGAACATTGCCATCGGGGCTATTAGTGATAAATATTCCGGCAATTCCGTTTAGATAACTATGAGAATTAGTTATCAATAAATTATTTGCCGCATCTATATCTATACCGTTCCCGTTATTACTATAAGCAGTAACTCCATCTATTATAACGTTGGTAGCGGGATAAGTTGAAAATATTCCCGCGCAAGGAAAATTGTTATCCACAAAATTCTGATTTCTCCCATTTCCATAATAATATCCTCCCTTAACATTTACATAGCTGGATAAAATTTCTATCCCGTCAAGACCATTATCATTACTGACGCAATCAATCACATCCACATAGGAAGGAACAGCGTAATCGGGATGTTGCATTATTTTTATTCCATTATAGGCCTGACCAGCTCTTACATTATGAGTATTAATATCATTATACCCTACTGTGTCATGCGTATGATTGTTTTTTAATATAACCTGGCTTGAATTAATTATTAATATCCCGTCAAGCATGGTGTTTTTTACTTCTATATCTTCTATGACATCATGAGCGTTTGGTTGCTCATAAACTATTATCCCAGAGCCGAAATTTTCAGTATAATTTTGATTAGTTTTGTTTCCGTCAATAGTTAATTCGGACACCTGACAATTACTGCCAAGCGACAAAACATGGCCGTTATTTATGCTAGAATAATCCGGCCTTTTTAAAGTAGTATTGCCTATTCCTGCGCCTTGAATTGTGATATTGTCTGGCACAATAAAAGTCCCTAAATATTCTCCTGCGCTTAAATATATGGCGCCTCCATTAGCAGCTCCGGCAGAAGTTAAAGCAGCAGTAAATTCCGAGGCGGTTGAAACGTAATAAACACTGCCGGCTCGCGTGGTTGAATAAATAGAAAAAAACAAGCCGATAATTCCAATCGTAAAAAT
>CAZNNV010000039.1:0-2870 GCA_964574515.1 uncultured Candidatus Saccharibacteria bacterium | reverse complement strand
TTCATTTTATTTTGCATTTTTAGTTCACGCTTAATCCGCTCGGTTTACCCCGTGGATTCTGTGCTACCGCACAGATAATCCTTGGGGCGCGGCGGGCGGAGTGTTGTCCGAAGCGCCACCCGCAAATCCGACGGGCGGGCCGATGTAGGAAGAGCTCACTTGCAAATTATCCATTAAATAATAACTTTCCGCATTGGCCGTTGAATAATGATTATAGTAGCTCATGTAAAAAGCATTCATAGCTATGTTTCGGTCAACAGGAACATTGTCAATCAGGATTCCATTATAAGAACCATCCTGAGTCCAAAGATAAAGTTTTCCAATCCCCGTTGACGTATTGAGAGCATACTCAACTGCCATCCACTCGTTGACGTGAGAATTTGCACTAACCCTGAAGGTTGCGTCCTCAATCCAACCTCTTGCCGGTGGAGAGGTAAAATGATAGGCACTATCGCTACCACTGACAGCCCAAGCACAATATCGTCCCGAAGTATCCGAACAGTTAAACCCCAAAATACTGACCCTGGATGGACTATCAGATAATAGAAACTTGTTAATCAAACCTCCACCACCATTCATCACATTAGCAGGCCATCCCAAGCCAAATTTAATAAGGAAACGTACATGAAGTTCACTCGTTCCGGGATAGTTAAGCCAACCCAATCCGGTTTGACCTCCGTTGATTCCCCCGCCGGTGCAAGCAGATGTCGGCGGAGCTACTTTCATACATCCCTCGCTATAGCATCCACTGGTGACGTGAGTAGAAGTGCCTCCACATTCATCAAGCGCCAAGTCGCTTACCCAAGAGCTATCGTTAAAATTCATCGTCCAAGGAAGCAATATAGACAAATCCGCTCTAGCTGAAAAAGGAAGGACTAGAAAAACTATGATGCTGGCAATTAAAATTTTAAATCTCATATATTTTAATTTTTAATTTATGCTTAATCCGCTGGGTGCGACAGGAGGGGTGGTGTCAGGCGCAGTTACTTGATAGTTTTTCAGCTCAATCCAGTATCGCGTCGCGCCCATAGATTCCATTCCGATATAAATGCCACCTAACTTTGCCTGCGACCAAGATGACGGCGGAAATGCCCAGGTGAACCCCTTAACTAAGGTTGATAGCGGGATAGCCACATGCGTCCATTCATTTGAATTTTCGGGAATCGTTGGCGCGGTTGGCACATAATTTGTTAGAGTTATTTCACGGCCTTCTGAATTGTCGCCGGTTGGATCATACCAACAACGATCATACACCGCGCTATGGCAAATTTCATAATCCGGATCTCCATATAAAGTAGAGTATCCTTCTGTTTGATTAAGGTTAGCTTCAAAAGCATGGGTTGTGTTTTCACGAGAAGGTTCATTCCAGTTAAAAACAGCGCCGACCATAAGTCGATGGCCCGAATAATCACACAAATTATTATCTTCAATCATCCGACATAAATTTTGATACAGCTGGGGCTGAACTTGCGCGCTCCTTATTCGAATATCAAATTCGATATTTATATTTCTATCCAGCGTTGCTCCTTGTGCAGATAAATCATTCAGGCCAAAAAATAAATGCCCATACTGGAGCGGCCATCCCGTAATGTTCGTTTCCGTATAATTCACGGTGTCAAGAGACATGCCCATGGAATTATCTAGCGATGGACCATAAAATCCCATATTAAACCAACGTCCCAGGTCGGTCGCGAGACTATTGTAATCCGCCATATAGGATAAAATGTTTGGATCATAATTCGCTGCACCAGCATGACTATTTAAAAGATTCTCTTGGGTAACACTAAAAAGAATTGGCGCCGACCGATCTGCACAGTCTCCTTGAAAATTGCCAAGCTTCGGATATAGACTTACCCCACCTCCAGAAATAGTTTCAAACCCAACCACAAAGGCCGAACATACATTATTAAAAAAAGGATATCGCGTGATTGAGGTAGTTCCGGACTCAGTGGCATGCGCGGTTTGTTTAGTAGGAAATAAAATACAAAAAAATAAAAACACGCTGAAAAAAATAGCTGATATAATTTTTAATTTTAAATTTTTATCACTCATAAATAATAATTTCTAATTCACGCTTAATCCTTGGGGCGCGGCGGGAGGAGTAAAATCAGAGTTAAACGCATAATATATGTCTACATTAAATGTCCCGTTAGCATTACTCGAGTCGCCCGGTGGCGTAGAAAGAAAATAAAAATTATTTTGACTCCCTGTGCCCTCACCAAAATGAACATCTGCAGCGGTACAGTTGAGCATAACTGTTGTGTTGTTTGTTTTTGGCTTATCAAGATCAATTGTTTCCACTATTCCATTCCACAAGGCAGCAATAAGCGAATGCTGCGTCCCAAAAAGAAGTTTTGGGGTAATAAGGAGAGAATTAGTAGTATCATTATGTACTTCAGTTACAAGACCTGCCTCTATATCAAGTTGCCAACCAAGCGTTGGTCCTTTATATCTATAAAGGTAATTGCCAGGCGCAGGCAATTGCGTGATTGGCGCACCCAAGGGTAGTTCGCATGCATGTGAGTAATTATCTTGCCACATATTTGTAATGAGCGTATGAGGAACTCCGTCTGCATCATAATCAAGAAGTTTCGGATTCATATGAATGCAAGTACGGCATTCAATACCTCCGCATCTCGTCGATGGCTTAACCAAATTCGTAATGGCGGTAATGCCAAGCGGCCCTGACCCGACGAGCGGATAACTTGGGAGGTTCGCGCTCGCACTTGCATTTGATACCCCAGGTATTTTATTGGCTGAACCGGGAATCGGAGACGCAGGACCAAATCCGGGAATACTATAATCGTTCATGACAATATATTTACCGCGCCCGTCTTGGCTCGAAACGCCGCCTTCCGAAAAAGGATTGT
>CAZNNV010000038.1:4382-7159 GCA_964574515.1 uncultured Candidatus Saccharibacteria bacterium | reverse complement strand
ATTCTTATATGAAAAATTATTCTCGGGCGCGAGCGCATAAGGGCAAAACCGCTTATCGCACGCCGAGTGTCTGGCGATATCAGAAAGTCGCCGCCGCGCCAAAGTTGAGAATTAAAAATAACAGGACATTAGGGGGTGTGTTAAAATTAAAATGAAATATTGTTATTATAATGGCCGAATCTTACCGGAAAATAAAGCGCGTATCAGTTTAAACGATATTGGTTTTTTGCGCTGTTATGCCGTTTTTGAAATTTTTCGTACCTATAATCGAAAGCCATTTTTATTTAAAGAACATTTGGCGCGTTTCAGAAATTCAGCCGAAGCCCTGCATTTGAAATTCCCTTTTGTTGAAAAAAAATTATTGGCGGATATCACCAGACTTTTAAAAAAGAACGGCTTAGCTGATGGGGTCGTTAAAATTATTTTGACCGGCGGGGAAAGCGAAGACGGGCTGAATTGCAATTATAACCGGCCCAATGCCTATATTTTAGTAAAAAAATTGCCCAAATATTCGCCGGCGATTTATCAGCAAGGGGTGAAAATCAATACTTTTGAGCACCAGCGCGAGCTGCCTTCGGTGAAGACGAATAATTATTTGACGATGGTCAAATTGCAGAAGTTGAGGTTAGAGCAAGCGGCCGCAGAAACGCTTTATGTCTGGAAAAGCTTGGCGCTGGAAGGCGCCACCAGCAACTTTTTTATTTTTAAGGGCGATATTTTAATTACGGCAAAAAACAGCATTTTATCCGGTATAACCAGAAATTTTGTCATTAAGTTAGCCAAAAAGAGATTTAGGGTTCAGGAAAGGGATGTAAAATTTAATGAAATCAAGCAAGCGGATGAAGCATTTATTACTTCGGCGACGCGTGAAATTTGGCCGGTGGTCAAAATTGACAAAAATAAAATTGGTGACGGGCGAGTTGGGAAAAATACGAAGATTTTAATGGATTTATTTAAAGAGTATACGGATAAATATTAATTATTATATGAACCCCGCTAGAGTTTTTTGAACACTCTATTGTGGGATAAAAAGTATATGAAAAATTCTAACGGGGTGAAGTTACATTTTTTCGGCGGCGCTAAGGCTGTGACCGGCGTTTGCTACATGTTAGAAACAGAAAATTATAAAATTCTTGTTGATTGCGGGTTGTTTCAGGGCGAGAAAGAGCTGGAAAAAAGAAATTATGAGCCATTTACTTTTGAGCCGAAAGAAATTGACGCGGTAATTATTTCACATTCTCATTTAGACCATATTGGCCGTTTGCCACAATTAATCAAAGAAGGTTTTGCCGGCCGAATCTATGCCACGCCGCCGACAATTGAATTTACACGGCTAATTTTGGAAGACAGCGTCAAAATTCTAGAAGAAAAAGCGATGAAAGCCAACGTGGTGCCGTTTTTTGACATGCAGAATGTTGAGCGCGTCATGGAGCATTTTATGCCGGTTGAATATTATCGAAAAACAAAAATTAGCGAAGGGGTGGAATTTACTTTTCATGAGGCTGGTCATATTCTCGGTTCGGCAATAACCGAGATTGAAACGGCAGGCAAGAAAATTGTTTTTTCCGGCGATTTAGGCCATCCGCCTGTGCCATTTCTGCGGCCGCCGGATTTTTTAGAACAAGCTGATTATGTGGTGGTTGAATCAACTTATGGCGACAAAAATCATGAGCCAGCCCTGGCCTGTAAAGAAGTAATTGAAAACGCGATTGAAGAGACGATAGCAAAAAAAGGCGTTCTAATGATTCCGAGTTTTGCCATGGAGCGCACCCAGCAATTGTTGTATCATTTGAATGAATTGGCAGAAAATCATCGAATTCCCGCGGTGCCGGTTTTTATTGATAGCCCGCTGGCGATAAAAATTACCGAAGTTTATAAAAAATTTCCGCAGTATTATAACAACGAGGCGGCGGCGGAAATTAAATCGGGCGATGATCTTTTTAATTTCGCCGGTCTGCGCCTGACTAGGACTTCTCGGGAATCAAAAGAAATAAATGATATCCCCTCGCCAAAAATAATTATTGCCGGTTCGGGCATGTCGCAGGGCGGGCGGATTGTCCATCATGAGGTCCGGTATTTATCAGAACCGCGAAACACGCTTTTGTTGATTACCTATCAGGCCGAAGGGACATTGGGCCGGCGGATTGCCGAAGGCGCCAAACGGGTGGAAATTTTGGACCAGCCGGTGGCTATCCGCGCCAAAATTCAGGCGATTTCCGGTTATTCGGCGCACGCGGACCAGCGGTTTTTAATGGAGTGGCTCGGCCATTTTCAGAAAATTTGTTTTGGCGAAAAGAAAGAATGTGTATTGAAAAATATTTTTATCTGCCAGGGTGAGGCTAGATCCGCTAATGTTTTAGCCGGTTTGGTCCGTGATGAATTGGGTGTTAAAGCGACGGTGCCGGAGATGGGCGAGGTGGCAGAGTTGGAATAGACCAAAAGCTATTTTTAGATTAAAATAAAATATATGGAACAAGTTGCCAAGGCTTATCTTAAATATAAAATTTGTATTTCCGGCGCGGCGCGGACGGATTGTTGCGCGCCTGATGCGATGGAAAAAACTAAGGAGCTGGGGCGGGAAATTATCAGGCAGAATGGCATTGTTTTAACTGGCGCTACCACCGGCACGCCTTATTGGGCGGCTATCGGCGCTAAAGAAGAAGGCGGTATTGTTGTCGGTTTTTCGCCGGCGGCTTCCGAAGCCCAGCATATTAAAACTTATCATTTGCCGGTTGATTATCATGATTTGATTGTTTATACCGGCTTTGAATATTCCG
>CAZNNV010000038.1:2685-4372 GCA_964574515.1 uncultured Candidatus Saccharibacteria bacterium | reverse complement strand
AGGCACGCTGAATGAGTTCACGATTGCTTTTGAAGATAAAAAACCGATTGGCATTTTAACGGAAACCGGCGGCACGGCTGATGAGATAAAAGGTATTGTTGAAAAAGGCCATCGCGGCAGCGGAAAAATCATCTACGAAAGCGACCCGAAAATTTTAGTGGAGAAATTAGTGGAATTAATTAAAAAAGAAAAAGATATTGAGATAGATTTTGCGCCGGGCAAAGGCGGGGGAGAATAATAATGCGCGGCTACTCGCTGAGTTCGCGGGCAAAATCGGCGAAGGGAGGTGAAATATATGGCGGAAGAAAAATTAATCGGTCATATCAGCCACTTCTATGGAAAAATCAGCGTGGGCATTATTGAATTGTCCGACGGATTAAAAGTTGGTGATAAAATTCATATCTTGGGTTTACACGCGGATTTTGAACAAACAATTGATTCAATGCAGGTTAACCATGAGGATATCAACGCGGCTAAAGCCGGCGATTCGGTCGGTGTGAAATTCAGCGAGCCGATCAGGGAGGGCGATAAAGTATTTTTACTATAACAAAAAATTAGTGAATTTTTCTAAAAAAAAGTGGTTTTGGGCGGGGATTTTAATCGCACTTTTGAATCCCGTTTTTTCGGGTTTTATTATCGCCGCTTTTTATTTAAGCGAGCCGGAATTGAAAAAAGAAGGAATAATTATCGCTATTGTTTCAATTTTGTGGGGCGCCTTATCTTTTTATATTCTTAAGCAGACTTTTCCATTGGTAAATTTTGGTTTTTAACAATGACATCGGAATTTAAAAAACACCGCTTTATCTATGCGGTGGTTAATTTAATTGGCATGGTTGTCGGCGCGGGCATGTTCGGCATCCCTTACGCCATGGCTAAGGCCGGCATGATTGTCGGCATTTTTTACTTGTTATTTTTGGAGTGTGCGACTTTGATTATTCATTTTTGCTATGGTGAAATAATTTTACGCACTAACCAGCCGCATCGGCTGGTCGGCTACGCGGCCAAATATCTCGGCCAGCGCGCCAAAAAAATTGTTACCTTCTCAATTTTATTGGAATATTATGGCGCACTGCTAGCTTATGTAATTTTGGGCAGCCACTTTTTATCAATAATTTTTAGCCGCTGGCTGTCCATACCGGAAGTTATTTGGGCAATTATTTTTGCCGCTTTTGCTTCTTTTATAATTTTTTTCGGCCTGAAAGCAGTTTCGCGCAATGAGTTTTTTTTAAAAACTCTGCTTTTTGCGATTTTAATATTTTTATTAATCAAAGGTGCGTCGTTGATGAATTTCGGCAACTTAGCGACTTTTGATCTAAAGAGCCTTTTTTTGCCTTATGGCATTATTCTTTTTTCTTTGGGCGGTTCGGCGGCAATTCCGGAAATGCGCAAGATCTTGCAGGGTGATGAAAAACGCCTGAAAAAGGCGATTATCTGGGGAACAATAGTGCCGGTTGTCCTTTATCTATTTTTTACCTTGGTTATTGTCGGCGTTTCCGGCGGCGATACTTCGCCTGACGCCATTTCCGGCTTGGTCTCTCATTTTGGCGAGTGGGTGGTTTTATTGGGCGCGGTCGTCGGGTTGCTCGCCGTTTTTACGCCTTTTTTGATGCTGGGCTTAGCCTTGAAAGAAATGTTTTGCGACGATTATCACTGTCGGAAACGGACGGGTTTTATTTTGGCTTGCTTT
>CAZNNV010000038.1:0-2675 GCA_964574515.1 uncultured Candidatus Saccharibacteria bacterium | reverse complement strand
ATGATTTTATGGGTGCATGCTAAAGCTAAGAAAATGGGCGATCGCGCGCCGGAATACCGCGTCCGGGCGCCAAAATTGCTGGCTTGGTTTTTAGCCACGATTTTTATTTTAGGCATTATTTATGAAGTTTTTTATTTAATAAAATAAGAAAATTATGAATGATAAATTACCGGAACCTGATAAAAGAGCGATTATTTACGAAGATAAAAAATTATATATTTGCTTGGCAAGCTTTCCGATTGTCAAAGGACATACGGTCGTTGTTTGGAAAGAGGCGGCGGCCGATCTTTCTTTTTTATCAAAAAACGATTATGAATATTTGATGGATAAAGTTGATGAAATAAGGAATGCTTTATTAAAAACATTTAATATCGATAAGGTTTATTTGGTTTATATGGATGAAACGAAACAGGTGCATTGGCATTTAGTTCCGCGTTTTGATGAAAAAGGATATAACATTTTTTTGCATAAACCCGACCAATTGGTTGATTTTGATTTGGTGGAAAAAATTAAAAGTAATCTTATTTTAAACATAAAAAATAATGAAGGTTAGCATTAAAATAGAAAAAATTATTTTTTATATTTTAATATTCTGCTTGTCGCTCGAAGTCAGGCATATTTTTTATTCTTTCGGTGAATTCAACGAATGGCGATCAATTTATCTATACGGTACAGACATTTTAATTTTAGGGCTGATTATTTTTTGGGCGATGCAAATATTAAGGAGCAGGAAGATAAATTTTCAGTTCGGTAAAATGGAATTAGCCTTAGGAGCATTTTTGGCGGTCAGTGGCCTATCGCTGGTTGTGGCGACAAATTTAAAATTAGGAATTTATTCTTATTTAAAGCTTTGGGAATTCAGCTTGTTATTTTTGTATCTAAAAAATAATTTTTCAAAATTCAGCATTATAAATTTTTGGCGGGTTTTTGTCGCCGGCGCGGCTGTCCAAGGCCTTATCGGTATCGCGCAATTTTTAAAACAAAGTTCATTGGGCCTGAAATTTTTAACCGAGAGCCCGCTTAGCCCGGATTTAGCCGGTGTGGCGAAAATCACGGTTGATGGAGAAAAAATCATCCGCGCCTACGGCTTGGCGCCGCACCCGAACATTCTGGCGGCGATTCTATTGGTAGCGATTTTTGGTTTAGCGTGGTTATGGACAGCCAGAAGAGAAGGGCAGACAGCAAAAATAATTTATATTTTTTTATTATTGATTCTTTTGGCCGGCCTATTTTTTACTTTTTCCCGTGCTATTATGATTGTCGGATTTTCTGCTCTGTTCATTTGGTTGGTTTTAGTAGCCATAAAAAACAAATCTCAAAGAAAGCCCGCGGTTATATTTTTTTTGCTATTAGCCACCGGTTATTTACTATTAACCATTCTCTATTGGCCTTTAATTTATAACCGTTTCAGTTCAGCAGATATTTTTTATGGTCAATCTTTGAATTTGCGCTCTTATTATAATCAGGTTGCCATGGAATTTATCCAAAAAAGCCCGTTTTGGGGCATCGGACAGGGGAATTTTGTTAATTATTTCAGTGAATCGGCCAAGTGGCTGCAGGGCTGGCTGATTCAGCCGGTGCATAATGTTTATTTGTTGATTGCCGCGGAAACTGGCGGGCTGGGTTTGCTTGCTTTTTTGGCGTTTTTGTTTTTAACTATAAAAAGCGCCTGGTCGCGCCGAAATGATTTATTTGTTTCTTGCCTTTTGTTTCTTATTTCCTGTTTTTTCATTTTTAGCCTGAGCGACCATTTTTTGTGGGATCTGCAGCAGGGACAGATTTTGTTCTGGGTGTTTTGGGGAATTTTAGCAAGCATAGGCGCCCATAGCTCAATGGATAGATCGCCGGCCTCCGAAGCCGGAAATTGAGGTTCGAATCCTCATGGGCGCACTAAAAATAAAAAACATCCCATATTTGCCGGTTGGCGGAATGGGATGTTTTTTAAATTGATTTTTTATATTCCTCTATAACTGGTTTAATGTTAGGCGCGCAGTCTGGCGGTAAGTCATTTATATCAAACCAGTCAGCTTCTTTGATATCCGCGCCGAGTTTTAATTCGCCTAGCCGTTCGGCTAAATAATGAATTAAGACTATCCATATATTTGGATCGTCAGATTTTGGCACGAACATCGGTTTTAACGGTCGGATAATTTTAACTTCAAAACCCGCTTCTTCCAGCACTTCGCGCTGGCAGGCCTCTTCCAGGGAATTTAGCGGATTTTTAAAGTCAAAATTTTCCACCCGGCCGCCAGGAAATTTCCATAAATTATCATCGCCATGCTTATTAAGCAGGACTTTGTTGTTTTCGATAATGACCGGCCCGGAGGCTACGATGATTTTTTGGTCCATAGTATTTTTCTTCACTTTTATCTTAATCCGCAATTAATTTTTGTCAATTAATAAGTTGATAAAAATAGAGGCATGGGTCCGATAGGGATCCATGCCTTTTAAAATTGTGGAAAGAGGGTTTATTTCAAACAAACAAGGAGCTGATTGAATCCTCTTCGTGAATTCGACGGATTGCCTCGCCGAGGAGCGGGGCAACTGAAAGGATTTTTAATTTATCGGCGATAAGGAGATGGTCTCTAAGTTCTATAGAGATTGTGTCTGTGAGCACCAATTCATCAAGCTTAGATTTGCTGATGTTTATAAAAGCGTCGCCAGACAAAACTGGA
>CAZNNV010000037.1:0-7262 GCA_964574515.1 uncultured Candidatus Saccharibacteria bacterium | reverse complement strand
CTTTCTGGCACTCCTCACAGAAAAAAGATCCCGGCTTAAATCTTTCCCTCTATGAAAATCGCGATGCCGATAAATTACTGGAAGAGGCGCGCCAAAGCCTAGACAATAATGAACGAGCGCAAAAATACCAGCAGCTGTCCTCTCTTCTAGCCGAAGATTTGCCGACAATTTTTCTTTTTAGCCTAGACTATTTATTCGGGGTAAATAATGGAATAAAGGGCATCAACTACCAGGGAATTAATATCACTTCGGCGCGTTTTGGCGATGTTAACCATTGGTATATCAAAGCGCAAAGAAAGTGGCAATTCTAATCACAAGGCTATAACACGCAATATATAATAAAAAGCGACCTGCCGCGAATAATCTTTTATTATATGTTTTATGTTATATGCCATATGTTTTTATGGAGGGCGTAGATAAATCAAATCTAAAAAAAATAATTATTAATTCACCCGGACAACTCAAAGCTAACCTGGAATTTTTCAACCAGCTGAGCATCGCCCGCCGGCAATTTAATAAAATTATCCTCTGTGGCGTTGGCGGCTCTTCCATCACGGTAAATTTATTCCATTATTTAGAATTAAACAGATATTTACCACTAACTATTACCACCCCTCTTTATCCCCATCACGATTATGATCTGCCGCCTGATGCCGACGCCAATTCTCTTATTATTTGCGCCTCTTATTCCGGCAATACCGAAGAAACAATTTCTTCATATAAAAAAGCCCGGGAATTGGGGCTGGAAATTGCCGGCCTAACCTGCGGCGGACAATTAGCCGATTTATTCCAACAAAATAAAATTCCCTGGATAAAAATCCCCGACAAGACAATTCCGCCCCGCCATGGTTTGGGCTATCAAATGGCGGCGCTGGTTAAATTATTTATCGCCTATGGCTTCTTATTACATACCGCCCAGGATTCACTGAATGAAGCAGCCGATAAAATCCAACCGATAGAAATCGAAAAAGAAGTCGAACCGTTAATCCAAAAATTATTCAATAAAATTCCGATTGTTTATTCTTCGCAAAACAACGCGGCACTAGCCAAAATAATAAAAATCAAATTCAACGAAGACGCAAAAATCCCTTCCTTTTTTAATTACTTTCCGGAATTAAACCATAATGAAATGACAGGCTGGGAAAAACCGGTTGGCCCGTTCCATTTTCTCCTTCTAGCAGACGACGACGACCATATCCGAACTAAAAAAAGAATGTCAATCACCGCAGAATTGCTTAAAAAATTCGGCTGGAATTGCGAACTAATCAAAATCAAAAGTAATAATCCTTTAGAAAAAATGTTTTGGTCGCTGACTTTCGGTGACTGGCTGGCTTATAAACTCGCCATGGCTTATGGCATTGACCCGACCCCGGTTAATTTAGTTGAAGAACTGAAAGCGCAAATGAAAGATTAATGATTAAACTTGGCTGAATCTCTAACGGGGTTGACAAACCTATATATATTTGATATCATATTATAATAGTAATCTTCTCGGCGTAAGGCCAAATATAAGCTAAATCGGCAATTTTACCGCCTGGTAAACGTTTTTTATGTTACTGGGGGCGTGGCGGAACTGGCAGACGCATACGCTTCAGGAGCGTACGGATAACATCCATGAGAGTTCAACTCTCTCCATCCCCACATTTTTAAATCTCTACTAAAAACTATTAAGGCAAAGCCAATTATTTAAAAAAATATGTCTCCGGCAAGGCGGCAGTTTTTCGCAATAATCGGCTTCGCCAAAAAACACTTTTAATTTATTTTATGACACCACAACAAAGACGCCGCCCGATCAAGCTGCAAGTAAGATCGTATGACGGCACAAAACCAGTCCGCCAACCGGCGGAAAGCAGACTCTCATCGGAATCACCCAAACCGGAAAGAAAAATTTTCCCGCCGCGCGGAATTCCCGTTGCCAGAGAAAAACAAAACAGCAAAACATTAAAAATTATACCGCTCGGCGGCCAGGAAGAAGTCGGCCGGAATATGACGGTTTTTGAATACGATGACGACATCGTGATTTTAGATATGGGCATTCAATTTCCAGAAGAAGACATGCCCGGTATTGATTACATCATACCCAACATTAATTATCTCAAAGGCAAAGAAAAGAATATCCGTGGCGTTATTTTCAGCCATGGCCATCTTGACCATATTGGCGCCGCGCCTCTGCTACTAGATAAGCTTAATTATCCAAAAATTATTGGCCGCGACCTGACATTGGCTTTAATTGTG
Source organism: uncultured Candidatus Saccharibacteria bacterium (assembly GCA_964574515.1). Classification (GTDB taxonomy): domain Bacteria; phylum Patescibacteriota; class Minisyncoccia; order Portnoybacterales; family GWB1-42-6; genus CAZNNV01. The sequence goes on along the minus strand of CAZNNV010000037.1, from coordinate 5,027 downwards.
AAAAAAATGGAGGACTTTGAGCCAAAATCAGCCAAAAAGCTAAAAACGCAAACCATAAAATCTCTTGATGAACGGCTGACACTCGGTAAATTCCGCGTTGGTTTTTTTAATGTTGAACATTCCATCATGGATGCCATGGGCGTGATTATCAACACGCCCCAGGGGACAGTTATTCACCCGGGCGATTGGACGATGGACAAAAACCCGACTAATCTGGAACCCGTTTCTTATACCCACCTGGCCAAACTCCCCCAGCCAAAAATCCTGATGCTGGAAAGTTTAGGCGCAACTGATTATTCCAATGATTCTGTTTCCGAAAAAGAAATGTATAGTAATTTGGAAAAACTTATCAGCCAGGCACCGGGTAAGGTTATTATTGGCACTTTTTCTTCCCAGATTAAACGCATCGCCCATATTATTGAATATGCCAGAAGTATTGGTAAAAAAGTGGCGCTGGACGGCTATAGTATGAAAATGAATATTGAGATTGCCAAACAGCTGGGCTATATAAAAATTGACAAAGAAACATTAATTCCAATTAATAATATCCACAAATATCCGGAAAAAGAAACTATTATCGTCTGCACCGGCGCCCAGGGCGAAGGCAATGCCGTGCTCTCGCGCATTATCAGTAATGACCATAAATACATTAAAATCCGCAAGCACGACACTATCATCTTTTCCTCTTCGGTTATTCCGGGTAATGAACGAACCATCCAGCGGCTAAAAGATAATCTCTACCGCATGTGCGATAATGTTATCCATAGTGATATTATGGACGTCCACACCAGCGGCCACAGCAATGCCGCCAATATCAAAGAAATGCTAAAACAGGTACAGCCGGATTTTTTCCTGCCGGTTTATGCTAATCATTTTTTTCTGAAAGAAGCGGCCAAACTAGCTACCGGCATTGGTTTCCATTCGGAAAATATTTTTATTTTGGACAATGGCTCAGTGCTGGAATTCGATAAGGGCAGAGGTAAAATCCAAAATAAAAAAGTGGAGACAGGCTACGTCTTTGTCGACGGCCTCGGCGTTGGCGACATCGGCCATATAGTGCTACGCGACCGCCAAGCCATGGCTAAAGACGGCATGTTTGTAATTATTGTCACCGTTGACTCCCAAACCGGCCAGGTTCGCCAAAGCCCGGATATAATTTCGCGCGGCTTCATCTATATGCGCGAAAATAAAGAATTGCTTTTCCAGGTCCGCGAACGCGTTAAAGACATTGTCCACCGCGCCACCGGCAACCGTAAACCAATTGACCAAAATCTCATTAAAGATAATATTCGAGATAAAATCGGCCAATTCTTATATAGTAAGACAGAACGCCGGCCGATGGTGCTACCGGTGGTAATTGAAGTATAAATTGGCGCCGTTGCCAGACAGACACTTTCACAGCCTTAACCTTAACAAACCAAACAAAAAAGGCCCCTGCTGGGGGCCTTTTAATCTTAACTTAAATTTATATATTTTCTTCTATCAAACGGATAACTTCCGCTTTTTTCTCTTTAAATAATTCTTTTGAACTGGCTTCTAAATTTAACCGAATCACCGGATCCGATTGTGATTTTCTCAAATTAAACCACCAGTCAAGGAATATAACGCTAGCGCCATCGATCTCTGAAATTTCTGCTCCCTCTGATCGATATTTATTTTTTAATTTATCTATTATCTTATCACCTTCTTCCATTTTGATCATTTTAAAATTTGTTTCTTCTAAGACAAAATAATTTTTTTCAAATTCTTCGTTTATTTCATCTATTGATTCTCTTTTAGCGCTAATAGCCTGAAGAAAAGTTAAAGCTCCCATAATTCCGTCATCCGATTCGTGAAGTTCTGGAAAAATATAATGACCGGATGTCTCGCCAGCAAAAATAATTTCTGGCTCTGACTGCATTTTTAATTTCATCGGTATCGTCCAGCATTCTATAACCTCTAAATTTCCTCCAGCCCTTTCAACCCAATCACGAACAACTTTAGATGCCCTAACTTCTGTTATAATTTTTTTTCTTGGCGAATTTAAAATACGATATTCAGAAATAAGCGCGATAACTAAACTCGGATCAATGACTTTTCCTTCTCTGTTCAAAACATACAAACGGTCGGCATCGCCATCAAACATAAAACCAAGATCAGCTTTTTCATTGATGATTTTTTCTTCTAATTTTTTTCTATTCTCTGGAATTTTTGGATTAGCCTCGTGATTAGGAAAATTACCGTCCGGTTCAAAATACAAGGGAATAATTTCTATGCCTAAATTGGCGAAAACTTTCTCTATATACAAACCCGCCATACCATTACCAGGATCCATTACGATCTTTAATGGCTTAATTTCTTCCTTAATGGTATTTCTAATAGCTTTAATATAATTATCGGCCGAATCTTTTTTAATTACTTGCCCCCTCACAGAAGAAGAATCAAACTTATCTTCAAAAACCATTTTCTTTAAATCTAAAATTTGTTTTTTTGAAAGAGCCACGTTCTTGCTAAAAACTATTTTAAACCCATTAAATTCTTTGCTGGCATGCGATGCCGTCACTATCATGCCACCGCCTGATTCCAAATCACCGACCGTGAAATAAAAACAGCTGGTACTGCAAAGTCCAATATCAATAACATCTATGCCTTGATTATTTAACCCTCTAATAACGGCCTCTTTTAACGAAGGAGAGGAAAGACGGGAATCGCCGCCGACAATTATCGGTGATTTTTTAACATAACTAGCAAAAGCCTGGCCGATTTTATAGGCAGTATCTTCATTTAGCTCCTCTGAGTAAATCCCCCGAATATCATAAGCTTTAAAAATACTTGAATTAATCATAAAAATTAATTAGACATTTCTATAAAATTAGTATAACATAAAACTAAAATTTATCTCAAATCTATGCTTTCCATCGGCATCGTCGGCTTGCCTAACGTCGGCAAATCCACGCTTTTTAAAGCGCTGACCAAAAAACAAGTTGATATCCAAAATTATCCTTTTTGCACTATTGAACCGAACGTCGGCATCGTCGCCGTGCCCGACAAACGCTTGCAGCAACTAAGTGAATTTTCGCATTCCGCTAAAACCGTGCCCGCGGCCATTGAATTCATTGATATCGCCGGTCTGGTCGCCGGCGCGCATAAGGGCGAAGGGCTGGGTAATAAATTTCTGGCCAATATCCGCGAGACGGACGCAATCCTGCAGGTAGTCCGGGCTTTTGAAGACAGCCATGTCACCCATGTTGGTGATACCCCCGAGCCGCAACGCGACGCAGAAATTATTTTGTATGAACTGATTTTTAAAGACATCGAAACCGCTAAAAATCATTTGCCCAAGGCGGAAAAAAAGGCCAAAGCCGGCGAAAAAGACGTTGTGATTGAAGTAGAACTGCTTCAAAAACTGATTCCCTGGCTGGAAAAAGGGCAACCGGCTAAAGATTTGCCGCTTAATGAAAAAGAAGGGATTTTTCTTAAACAGTTGAACTTGCTTAGCGCTAAACCGATTTTATACCTTATCAACTGCTCTTCTGGCAAGCCAATTTTAGCCTATCCTGAGGCGTTGAAGCCGGCCCTGGAGCTGGATATTAAGCTGGAAAATGAATTAAGCGAGCTATCCGAAAACGAAGCTGCCGAGATGCGGCAGGCCCTGCCGCCGACCAAAAATAACATTGACGAATTGATTTCTACCTGCTATACTTTATTAGGATTAGAAACCTTTTTCACCTCCGGCGAGCAGGAATCGCGCGCTTGGACGATTAAAAAAGGGACGCGCTCGCCTCAAGCTGCGGGCGTTATCCATACTGATTTTGAAACCGGATTTATCCGGGCAGATGTTATTTATTGGGAAAAATTGATTGCCGCCGGTTCCTGGGCTAAAGCCCGCGAACAAGGTTTAATCAGAACCGAAGGCAAAGAATATATCGTCCAAGACGGCGATACAATGATATTTAAATTTAATTGAGAAAATTATAAAACAGCATGTACGAACTAACTTATATTATTACCCCTATAATCGGCGAAATAGATTTAAATTCTGCGGTTGAAAAAATCCGTGGTTTTATTAATAATATGGGGGCAGAAATCAAATCCGAAAAAGTCGGAGAAAAAAGACGCCTCGCCTATCCAATCCAAAAACAATCTTTTGGTTATTTTATTACGATAGAATTCAAACTTGATGGCGAAAAAATAGAAGAGCTGCAAAAAGAATTAAGGCACACCTCCGATGTTTTAAGATTCCTGCTTATCAATAAAGATGAAATAACCGAACCAGTCAGAAAACCAAGAATAAAGAAAACCGACAAAATAATGAAAGAAATTGACGATGACGGCATCTTCGCTGAAAAAATCGCCAAGCCGGAAAAAACCGAGAAAAAAGAGAAAGTTAAAATAGAAGAATTGGATAAAAAATTAGATGAAATATTAGGAGAGTAAAAATCATTATAACATTTTGACATAAAACATTTTAATAATCTAATAAAATGTTGATATGCGAAGATGTTAATATGAAAAATGAACTTCAATAAAGCTATTATTCTCGGCAATTTAACCCGCGATCCGGAAACCCGCGCTTTGCCTTCCGGGCAATCCGTGGTCAGTTTCAGCGTCGCGACTAACCGGTTTTATACTGATAAAGGCGGCGCCAAACAGCAAGCGGTGGAATTTCATAATATTGTGGCTTTTGGCAAACTGGCGGAAATCGCCAGCCGATATCTCAATAAAGGAAAAATGGTTTTAGTTGAAGGCCGAATCCAACCCCGCTCTTATGGAAAATATGCAGCTGGGTCCGCGCGGCGGCGATAATAGTAATTCCACCAGCGGCGGCTATAATGCCGCTCAACCGGCGGCTTCGCCAAACCAAGATATTCCAGTCATTGAAGCCGATGAAGGCCTGGACTTTATGGATGATAATAAAGAAGAAATAAACGTTAAAGACATCCCTTTTTAAACTCATGTTAAAACCCTGTTATTTCTGCCAAGAAAACGTTAAATATATTGATTATAAAAAAACCACCGGTGGTGATTTTCTCAAGTTTAAAGACGAC